>NZ_CP059973.1:3941112-4244275 GCF_009193295.2 Bacteroides luhongzhouii
TGACCAGATCGGTTGATCGGATTCTCCTGCCAAATATTCATTGAAAAACAAGTTAGCACGTTTATTGGGGAAAATGAGTGCTGTACGTGACAGGTCATTTCCTATTTTGGCATATAAATCGTGAGCGACTAATTGGAGAAATGATTGCATATTGATTATTTTTTTTCTAAGTTCATATATTTATTGTAGTCGGAACATAACGGGAACGGTGAAATAAACGGCTACTTTAGTACCATCTTCCAGCTCTCCCGGTTTCCATTTGGGCATTTGATTGATGACACGCAATGCTTCTTTATCCAGGTAAGGATCTACGCTGCGTACAACTCTGGGTTTGATTATGTTGCCTTCCTTGTCAACGATGAATTGAATTATAACGCGTCCCGTACCCATATCTCCTTGTGCTATTGTAGGATATTGGATTTTTTTTGCAAGAAACTGCATGAGGGCTTGTTGGCCTTCAGGAAATTGAGGCATAACAGGTACTTCCTCGTAAACATCAGGATAGTTTATACGAATGTCAGTGATTCTCAGTTCCGGACCATACATTACATTGAATGAGAGCATCAGATTGTATTTTACTTGTACTGTTTCATTTGCCAATGTGCCGGGTTTCCAACGAGGAATGAGAGACATGACTCTTAATATTTCAGCTTCAACTTTGGGATGAATCTTGTGAGTAATCTTTGGATTGATAACTTGGCCGTCATAATCTATTGTGAATTGTACATAAGTGTATGTATTATTAGCAATGCTATCTATTTCTGAATAATGAAGATTCTCTTTTAGAAATTCTATGAATTTTTCCATTCCTCCGGGAAATTCCGGTAGTTTCTCAAGACCATAATAGGGAGCTTCTCCTTTCGTGTTTTTTTCTTGTATCAGGCTGTCAGCAGTAATGGTCCAATTTTTAGGGCATTGCAGTGTTTCCGCGTTCAATGAAGTAGAAGGTATTATTGTAAGTATACCAGTTGATAGTCCAAACAGAGTGATAACCTTACCTATACGGCGTTTTCGCTCAAGCTGCTGCTCCAAATAACGAACTTCCGCTTCGCATTTGGGACAAGTGCCCAAACAGTCTCCCTGATACTGACATTCAGAGGTGATGAATTCAATATCATTCGCTTCGGCTATCTGCCGACGAATCTCTTTTAAAATTTTACAGGTTTGTTTTCCTCTTGCCATGGCATTAATCATTAGGGGTTTTATAGGTGAATCGGTCGAATTGAGTGATTCCCATTTCTTTCAAAAGTTCTATGCTTTGGTCAATATCCTTCTCCGCATTATAGGAAGGGATGAGTGGTGTCCGAATAACGATTTGCTTGGCTCTGTCTTGCCCGATTAAATATCGTAAATTACCTAAGACGTTTTCATTATTCTTTCCGGTATATCGCTGATAGATGTCATTATTCATATCTTTGATGTCGACTATGTAATTGTCTATAATAGAAATCAGTTCTTCTACATTCTGTTGCGGAACATTGAGAGAGGTTTCGACAGTGATTCTCCATTCCGGGCCACAGAGTTGGCGGAATTGCCTGATAAATTCGCTTTGTAATAAAGGTTCTCCACCTCCAAATGTGACTCCGCCACAACTCGCCAAAAAGTAAAGTTCATCTTTGCGTACTTCCTCGTAGAGCTGGTTACAATCATAACTCTCCCAAACACCATCGGGCTGCAAAGATGTCGGATTGAGACAGTATTTGCAACGCAACGGGCAACCGTGAAAAGCAACTAATGTTGTAACTCCTTCACCGTCAATAGTTAGTCGATGGCGGGCGATGCCAATGAGGGGAACTGCTTTCATACTTTTTCTATTTTTTCTTCATCCACATACCACAAGTAACCGGTGATATTCTTATATCCCATCTTGGTAAGTAGTTGCATGTAGCCTTTTACCTGTTTATTATATTTAGGGTTTTCCTTACCAAATTTGAAATCAACCACAACAACCTGGTTGTCTTTCATCATTACGCGGTCCGGGCGACGGGTTTGCAGCACTCCTTTTTCTTTATAAATAATGGCACACTCATTAAACAATGTCCACTTTCCGGAATACCAATCTTGAATTTCAGGAGAAGAAAAAGCTTTCGTAGCAACTTCACGGGCCACTTTTTCTTTTTCGTCATTTCTGATAACTCCTTCAAAAATGAGCCGTTCGATAGCCGGATCTATATCTTCTGCTGTTTCGATAACAGAAAACAGGGTGTGTAACATACGCCCGCGGTTGATAAAGCGGTCGTCCGAATCTTCTTCCTCAATTCCCTGGATGAAGTCCGCTGAACGGTTGGACTGACGAAACTCAATATCATGGCGCATGGATTCCATCCGGATAGGGAGCTTTTCCGGTTTCTGGGTCAGCTTATTGGTAGATGTTTTTCTTCTTTCTTCTTCCGACGGACATAATTGACCTTGTTCGTAACAGTCTTCTTCCCAATCAATACCTTCTTCTTTTGCCACCATCGGGAGAGCGTTTGCCAATAGTTCGGACATGGTACCTTTTTGACTTTTTCTGCTCCAAATAATGAGGTTTTTCCCTGCACGGGTAAAGGCTACATATAATAGATTGAGGTTATCTACCCAAAGCTGGAGACGCTCTTGCAGGTAGTCGTTTCCATAAATAGATTCTGCCATTTGGGTGGAATAGTTGATCGGGAGAATATCCAATGTATTGAACGGTGCTGTTTGTGGCGTACACCATACGAGTTGGTTATTGGTCTCATTCTCCAGTTTCCAGTCGCAGAAAGGAAGGAGCACGGTATGGAATTCCAATCCTTTGGATTTGTGTATGGAGAAAATCCGGATACCTTCTACTTCTCCACTTGGAATTGTTTTACTGCATAATGTTTCGTCCCAATACCGGATAAATCCGTCAAGTTCGGAAGAGTTACTTTGCAGATAATCAGTCACAGCATCGAAGAATGCGAATAAGTAGGCATCCTGGTCTTTGATAAGATTCATCTCGAATATACTGAAAAGCTCTTCTAATAGCTCATAGAGAGGCATTAACCTTAATTCTTTTATCTTTTCAAGAAAAGCGGCGGGAAGATAATTCTCAGCGGGGAGGAGTAGGAGAGTATTCCAATCCAACCCTTTTTGTAAAACCTCATTTTGGTAGGCTATGACCAGCTGGGCACGTGCTATTTTATTGTTTTCGTCGGAAAGAAATCGCAGGGCATCCAGCATCATGCAAATGGCAAGAGAGGCGTCAAGGCGAAAGGCTTCGTCTGATACCACTTTATAGTGTAATTCCTTATCGAAGTAATCGGCGATACGGGGAATATTTTTATTTTTTCGTACTAAGATGGCAATGTCATTAAGCTGTATTCCCGAGGCGAGGAGGTTTTCCACTTCTGTTCCCAGACTAATAAGTGTCTGCTCGGTATAGTCATGTTCTTCGTCGGGTTCGAGAAAAGAGACTTTGACGTATCCTTTTTCTGTATTTCGGGGAGATTCCTGCATAACGTCGGCATAGGCTTTCTGCAAATCCTCACAATCTTTGCCTAATTGTTGTTTATACACTCCGTTCAGATAGTTGACAGCAGCCGTGAAGAGTTGGTTGTTAAACCGGATGACATTCGTTTCGCTTCTCCGGTTGGTAGCCAATGTCTTGACGCGGATCGGAAAATGTTCGATATGGTCATTCAGGCTGTTGAGAATTCCCCAGTCACCATTCCGCCAGCGATAAATGGACTGTTTGACGTCTCCTACAATCAAACTGTCTGCTCCTTGAGACAGCCCTTCAAGTAAGAGCAGTTTGAAGTTGCCCCATTGCATTCGGCTGGTATCCTGGAACTCGTCTATCATGACATTATGGATATTCGTCCCTATCTTTTCGAATACGAAAGAGGAGTCACCGTCTTTCACCAGTTGGTGAAGCAGGGCGTTCGTGTCTGACAATAGGAAACGATTGTTGTCGTGGTTCAACTGACGTACTTCTTCGTCGATATTGGCGAGAAGTTGCACTTTATTGAGATGTTGCAGGGATAACCGGCAACTATTCAGTAACAAATTATTTTTGGAACGCAACTTTTCAGCATCTTCCAGGATTTGTATAAGGCTGGAATTGGCTAGATTGATGATATCCGCATAACGGGGAGAAGTCTTGGTTGCCCAGTTCTTGGCATCTTCCAAGCATTTCTCTACTGTGGCATTACGGATATCATTGCTTAAAACGCCATTATTAAGTTTACGGAAATAACTACCGATTCCTCGTGAACCATTTTTCAGATCATCGGCAGTTAGTGCATGACCGTCCAGCTCTCCTTCAAATTGGTCATAGAATCCTTTCATTTGCTCCAGTATTTCCGTTTCCAGAGCTTTCAGTTGTTTGCGGTATTCTTTGATGGTGTCCGGATTACGTAGTCGTTGCCGGAGTCCTTCTCCTTTCTCAATATAACCTTCATCGAAAATATTGCGTCCGAAACTTTTTACTTCATCCGATACGTTCCACCGTTTATCATCGGCAATTCGTTCGTTGATATAGTCTAATAACCATGCGAGGACAGGGGAAGTGGGACCTAGTTTCTCGATCATGCTATCTACTGCGTCACTAAGAACTTCGGTGTTGTTTAACTCGATATTCAGGTTCGGGCTAAGTTCCAGTTCTCGTGCGAGGTTACGCATGACAGATTGGAAAAATGAGTCGATAGTCTCTACCCTGAACCGACTGTAATCATGCAGCATATAGCTAAGGGCAACGCCTGCCGCTTCCCGTATCTCCTGCTCTGTTTTTCCTGTTTCTTCTTTGATACGGTTGAGATAGGCTTCCGAATCTTTATCGCCTATCTGTATGCCGTAAAGCTGACTAAGAATACGTTCCTTCATTTCTGCAGTTGCCTTATTGGTAAAGGTTACAGCGAGAATTTGCCGGTAGGCACGGGGATTGAGAATTAACAGTTTGATGTATTCCACAGCTAGGGTAAATGTTTTACCAGAACCTGCGGAGGCTTTATAGACTAGAAGTTCACTCATGTTTTTGTTTAAGGGATATATTCGATTTTAGCAACGATTACTCGTATCTCTTCCGGTTCTTTCCCGGCTTTTACTAATGCCTGATGGAAGTTTTTGGGGAAGAACATGAAGAATGTGTCCGGGGTGGAATCTACATATTTTATTTTCTTGGCTTTGTAGAAAGTAACATCCGGTTTATATTCGGTGATAGGTTCCGCATATTCGGCTGAAGTAATTCCGAAACGTTCGGTGCCTTTTACTACATATTGCAGATCGATGCCGTGGCGGTGTGCTTCAATTTTGCGTTTACTGACATCTTGTGTTGTTGCGTCCTGTACATTGATGTAGCAATGCTCACCATCTACTTCGTATCGTCCGGCAGGCATATTTACGAGGTCGTGGGTAGCCAGCCATTGGAAAGTCTTGTCCCACACTTTTTTGTTCTTGTGATATTGTGAGGCAAATTCCTGATAATCGGTTGTCTTATGAGGCATTGCTTTCAGTCCGTTCGCCCATTCTTGCTTCTGTGTCCATTGACGGGCTTGTTTAAGAGTCCAGTTGTCAGCGGATTCTTGTGAACATACATTTTCTGTGAAGAAGAAAAGAAAAAGTTCGATAAACAGGCTTGAACTACTAAATACAAAGTTTGATTTCATGATTGTTCAAAAAAATTAGGTCCGAAAATAAGTATGAATAAAGGTAGATAGTCTTTTAAAGCTACTCGTAATAGTTTTAAAGCTTGTCCAATCCTGTAATTAATCGTTTGTGGAGATACATTCAGTTTCTCAGCAATTTCTTTATGCGTCAGATGGTGATTACGGTTCATTTCGTAGGCTTCGAGATATTCTTTCGGAAGTTTTTTTAATGCTTCTTCATATAGCCGGAAAAGCTCATCACTCAAATAGAAGTCCGGGTTATTGAGTTCACTATCATATTTATCAACGATTTCCTGATGTACTTTTCGTTTAATCTCAAAATGGGAAAGGCGGTTGAGGGCTTTGTTCTTGACAATCGTAAAAAGGAGTGTTTTGAGTGTCAAATCTTCCATCAGAGTACAACGGTTTTCCCACAGCCACATCATTGTTTCCTGCACAATCTCTTCTATTTCTTCCTGCTCACCTACGTACTGAGAACAAAAAGCACATAGCCTACGGAAATAATGTCTGTAGACGACGTCAAAAACTTTTTCTTCTCCTGCTTTTAGGGCAGTAATGACGGACTTATTATTATTAATATCCAAATATATCGGAGATTGTGGCATTCTCTTTTAATTTATGTAAGACAAAAATAATGAAAGAAGTAGATAAATGAAATAAAAATGCGAGAAAAAATATTTTTTTCTTTTTCGTTTAGTATATTTGTAATCACAACTGTATTACTACAAAGGTATTATAGTTTTTTATTGTAAAAGGTTAAATGAGCATGGATGAAACTATCTTGTTGAATTATCTGCGGGGTGAATGTAATGATGAAGAGGCTGCCCGGGTGGAAACTTGGTGCGAGGAAGAACCGGGAAACCGGAAAGCTTTGGAGCAACTTTATTATACTCTTTTTCTAGGTGAGCGTGTAGTGGTGATGAATACTGTAGATACAGAGGCGTCATTAGATAAATTTAAGTCGGCTATCAGAGAAAAGGAGAAAAAGATTAAACGGAAAAATATCTCAATCCGTTGGAGACGTTATGCTATTGTGGCTGCTGCTTTTCTTACCGGGCTTGTTTTTGCCGGTGGAATTGCTTGGGGATTACTTTCCAATAAACTTTCAGATTATGAGATGATAACTGCTGCCGGACAGAGGGCACAAACTGTATTGCCGGATGGTAGTAGGGTATGGCTGAATGCATCTTCTAAATTAGTTTATCATAATTCTTTCTGGAGTTCGGATCGCCAAATCGATTTGTCGGGTGAAGCTTATTTTGAGGTTTCCCATGATAAGCATGCTCCATTTATAGTAAACAGTAAACAAATCAAGACTTGTGTGCTTGGTACGAAATTTAATGTGCGTGCACGTGAAGAAGAGAATAGGGTAGTGACTACCTTGCTTCAAGGTCTGGTGCGGGTGGATTCTCCACGGACGGAAGATAATGGCTATTTGCTGAAACCGGGACAGACATTGAATGTGAATACGGATACTTATCAGGCAGAGTTGATTGAATATAACCAACCTACGGATGTACTCCTGTGGATGAAAGGTAAGTTGGAATTCAAACAACATTCTTTATTGGAAATAACCAATATTATGGAGAAATTGTATGATATTAAATTTATCTATAAGGATGATGCTTTGAAATCAGAACGGTTCACTGGTGAATTCTCTACTGATAGCACTGCTGATGAAATATTGAATGTTTTAATGCATACAAATCATTTTTCTTATAAGAAAGACGGACGGATTGTTCGGATGATGAAGAAATAAGAGATAAACATAAGTCTTTTTACAGGGGGATTCTTAATGAGTTAAGAATCCCCCTGTCCTTTATGGCTTTCTTAGAACATTAGAAAAACAAGTGTTTGATCGAAAATTTTATTTTGGTGCAGTTTTGAACAAACTTCACCGTGATGAGCCCATTTAAATAGAATTAGTTAAAAACCGCATTCAGCCTTCAGTCTACCTAAAAAGTTCCTTTTCATTGGTGCTTTTGGTTGAACGCGAACCTGAAAACAAAAAGGAGATGTAAATAGTCTCTTTTTTAGAGTCTCTATTTACCTTCAATAGAGCCGCTGTTTGAGTGAAACATAGCCTTCGTTTCATGCGAATAGAGACTCTGATTTACTAACCCGGCATGTCAACGACTTTAACCCGACATATCAATGTCGCTCCTAAGAGGCTGAAACCGGATGATAACGTAAAGATTCAGTAGGAGAAATTTAATTCAAAACCATACAGTCATAAGAAAGATGTACAAAGATGAACTAACAGATAGAGATCTGGAGTATTCTTTGGGGAGATAGATTGATGGTCTGGAAGTATGTTTGTGAAATATGTTTCTAAAATAGAGGGTAATCCAATGGATTACCCTCTATTTTATCATTTCTATGTTACCTATTCATTATGTTTATTCACTTTTGGGTTCGTAAACATTAAATTCTGTAACATCCGTACGACCGTTTGTAGAGATAGTGATAATCTGATATTTTAGATATCGCGTAGTAATAGGAGAGATGAACGTGATATTTTGTGTACCACCAGATATTGCTAATGAACTCAATGATTTCCATGTGATACCATTTTCAGATTGCAATATTTCCACTTCTCTAGGGGCATATGCACTTGCCCAATGGTTCGTTTTGATACCTGTTAAAACTTTAGATTCACCTAAATCAACAGTAAACCAAAATCCTTTATTATTAAGAGCAACGTCAGTTCCAGTTTTGCCATCAATTAAGTTATTAGATGCGCCCTCTACTCCTTCTTCCATATTAATAATCCATCCCGTACGATTACTAATAAGTTGACTATTACTAGGAGTGCCACTTTTAAGATTACAGTAGGCAGCTTTATTAATAATGACAGGCAATGTACTTAAACTACTACTAATAACAGTGTTTTTTTCATTGGTTGTAACATCACTGATTGATACACTGAAAGAAAAACTTGTTTTTTCCATGATACTGGCGAATATTGCCGGATCAACTGTTGCAGTGATCTCTTCAGAAGTCATCTGACCTTTTTTGAGAGTAACCTGTGAGGAACTTAAGATGATCTGACTTGCATCAAGTCCTTCTGTTTCGCTTTTGGTACTTAGTGCGATAGTCATATCTGTGGAGACAGCTTTCTGTGTTTTTACAGTAAAGACCATTTTAATCTCATCTCCTCCGATTCCATTCGCATCATGAGTCAGATTAAACTTTTTTACGTTACCTGATAAGTAGTCATTTCTCTGTAAAGACACATACGTAGCATCCCACTCGTTAAAAACTTCATCATCATCATTACAGGACGAAATGAAAGGAATAAACAAGCCGAGTAGAGCTGCTATTGATAGTGATTGAAATATATTTCTCATATGTACATACGATTAAATTATTACTATTTCCATTCGGTAGCTTTATCTGTAGATAAAATACCGTCAATCCAGGTAGGAGTAGCAGAAGTAGTCAAAGTATGCCCTTTGCCGGTTGCATCTTCGAATACATTACCTTGTCCTTCGTTGAATCGCCAATAAGCTTCCAATCCCACAGATTTTGGGCTAACCTGAGTCATGTTATTCTGAATTTGAGAAGCGGAACGAACTACTGACCAAATACGTGCTTCACTCATTAGAATTTTACAATTTCCCCATCTACTATAAGGATCATCACCTAAACAGAACCAATTTACATCTGAGAAGGTTGTGGCTCCTGTTGGGATACTCAATACGCCCGAATCAACTCCGTTTATGTAAAGCCGATAATTAGAACCATCACAAACTAATGCCAGATGTTGCCATTCATTTGGTTTGAAAGAATTACTTGGATTCAAATAAAGTCGGTTACGCCCTACAATCTGTACTAATGAATGTGCTTTATAATTTTCATTATCACTTTGAGGGTCTTCAAAACGTAAAAGAATAAAGTTTGTATCATCTCCTCCGTTTTTAAATACTGCACGGTCACGGTCTGCTGTATTAGCTACCTGGAAACGAACCTCTATCGTATATTGTGAATATGTTTCGGGGGATTCCGTATATTTATTAGCTTTTAAACTGGGAGCACCAACGAACATTGGAGCTGAAAATTCAATAATACTCTCTGCTAAAATAACAAAGGTTCCGGTATTCTCCATTGGTGAAATATTCCCATCCTGTAATACTAGTTTAACAGGTAATGCGTATGATTCTCCTGATTTCATCATCTCTTGGCTGAAAGCTTTTAGGACAATAGAGAGAGCATCGGTAGCATATTGCCCGGCTTTCACTGTAATAGTTTCCGGTAATGTATAATAGCCTTCCGGCAACATTATATATCCAGTTCCATTAATATGGTTATAAGCATCCAATACTGATTGGTCTGTGACCAATTTGTAATGATTGTCTGTAGAAGAAAGATTACTAAGGTGAACATTTAAGCTAGTAAAACTCTCTCCAGTAGCCTGTACGGTCACTTTTTGACTTGTGCCTGAGAGTGCTTCTTCAATATAAGCGTGTGTATCTAAGGTATCGTATTTCGCATCTCCACAACTTACGATACTTCCTAATCCTGCTATAACAGCGGAGAAGCATAAAGTTTTTATATAATTCATACGTTTCATAGTTTACATTAATTTTTAAGTAATGAATGTGATGAGGGATTCATTATTTGAATAGCACGGCGTATATTTTTATATTCTGGTGAGGTTCCATACTCTGCTTCCATATGATAGGTTCCTGCACCACCTTTACGAAAACCATTACTTGGTTGCCAACGTGCCATACCTTCGAGAGATTTCATTTTATTACCATAACGATCGGTGTAATCATATCCACCATTCATAGCAGCATCAGTAGCTTCGAAATTTTCAGTCATGATGGTCATCTTTGTGATTTGCTCTTCTGACATGACACTTCCATAAGTCTGCACAAGCCCTGCACCCGCTACGCCACCTGTGATAAGACGTTTGTCGAGTTTAGAATCACTACCGGGACTACTGTCATTGTAAGCTTGAATGATAAAATAGTCGAAATACAGTCCAACTTCGGGCCTGCCTTTTATGCTTTGTGGTTCACCATCAATAACTAATAATTTGCCTGTTCCTGATTTTGGACCGAAATATTTGCCTAGTTCATCAACGAATGCAAACATTCTATCGTCTTCGTCTACAATATTGCCGGGGTTGCCGAAATTAGGCTCATAATCGATATCAAAGCCGTCGTAACCATATTTGTTTACTGTATCGGCAATGGCACTTGCATATTTGCGAATGGATGCTTCTATTGCTTCCTTATTTGATTCATCGGAAGGCCATCCCCAAAAATCATTCACAGCTTCTTTTTCGGATGAAAATCCCATATTTTCCCAATTATCACGAATATTCTGTGGAGTAATTTGATCGCCTACACTTCTGATAATAAAACACATAGTAAAACGAGTACCTTTAACTTTTTGGCAAAATTGCAGATCTTTTTTTTGAGCTTCTGTAATGTTTGACCAATTTCCCCAAATAGAAACAATATCTACACTATCCGGAATGCCAGCTAAGGAACTTTTCATATAGCTACCTTCACCACTCCAACCACCAAACCAACCAAAGGCTACCTGATGATCTGTTTGCTTATAAGCACGCAAAGCTGCATAATATTCATCCGATACAATCGATTCGGGAAAAGTTTTTGCTTCCGACTCCGTCCAATCACTACAACCGATCAATGAAGTTGTAGCTAATGATATGAGTACAATGTATAATAAATAAATTTTCTTCATAAAAGTTCTTTTTATGCATTATATAAATTAGTTCTTCTTAGCCCACTTTAATTCAGTAGCTTCATTATCAGCACCGCCAAGTTCTAGCACTCCCAGGGTATAATTAGCTTTATTATTTTGTGCTTCTGTATAAGGGAAGCTTAAACGACGCATACCACGTTGGCTGCTTACATCACAATCAGATAGATTATCGATGCAAGGATAAAGTTCCGGATAACCTGTACGACGGTATTCAGCCCATGCTTCCAATCCCAGTGGATAATTGGCAATCCATTTTTGAGTGATAATACGTTGGAAATTTTTTCCATTTACGTTATCAGCCTCGCTGTCATCCCACATTACACTCACAGTATTGGTAATTGTTGCAGTAGCATTTTGTACAGCGTCACTTTCATGTGATACGACGGGCGCTTCATCTATCTTCAGGTATTCAGTAGCCGAAGCTTGATATTGTTCCATAGATAGATTAATGCCATCTTCATAGTAGGCTTTTGCTGTTTTTGACCCCATATTCCAACCGCGTAATTTTCCTTCTGCACGTAAAAAAGCTGTTTCTGCAGCGCAGAAAACCATTAATTTGGACGTTGCTGTATATGCGGGAGTAGAAAACCCAGCTGCATCTGCCTTTTTAAAATCAGCATCTCCGGTACGCATACCTACATATTGATCTGTCTTTCCGGCAAGGGTAGACTTGTTAAAGAACTTCGACATACGTGGATCATCATATGCATTCATATAATCTACAATATTTGCATTCACACGTAAATCACCCCAACTTACAGCTGCCAGTTGATATGGATTACTCTGTGTTCCACAAGAAAGCATGGCATTATCCGAATTACTTTCAATCAATCCTGCTTTATGTGTTACTGCAGCTTCAGCCGCTTCTTGAGCAATGCCAGGCCATGCTCCACTAATTCGCATTGCAACACGTAAACGCATTGAGTTTGCCAGTTTTGCCCAACCGGAATAATTTCCATCGAAAACGGGGTCATTGGCTCCCAATGGTGCGTTACCGTTTGTTTCTACATAATAATTGTATAAAACATCAGCTGCATTGGCCAAATCACTTAATATATTAGTATAAACTTGTTCTTGAGTATCATAAGATACATAGAAATTCCCTTTCTTTACTTGGCTGTAAGGCATCGGTCCATAGCAATCTGCAACACGAAGCATTGTTATGGCGCGTATCATACAGGCAAAGGCATAATAATGTCCGGTAGAATTAGTTGCTTCTTGTATCTGGAAAAAGTTTCCGTATATTTTTTCAAACGGAGTGTTCCAGGGCGTAGCGTTCCATGCATCACTCTGATTGAATGTGCTGAAGTTTGTACCACTCCATGTGTTAGAACAGCATAAATAGCCACCTAATTGTCCCACCATCTGGTCTTGCATTTGAGAGTCATTTTGCTGAATATTCACAATTGTTTCAATCATAGACTTCATCAGAGTAGCAGGGTCAGCATCATGAATTTGGTATTGATTCGTATTATACTCCTCAAATTTATCGGTACAACTTCCTGCCAGTAACAACAGAGCGGCACCGACTGTGATATTTCTTAAATATTTTCTCATAACATTAGCTTTTTCTTTTAGAATTGAACTTTCACATTAAAACCGAAGTTACGCAAGCTAGGTTGCATAAAGTAGTCTACATTCATATAATAGTTACTGGAGGTAGAGGCAGATAATTCCGGGTCAAACGGAGCTTTACAGTAAATCATCCATAAGTTACGTCCTACAATACCTAAAGTAATATTCGCCACATTTTTAAACCATCTTTTAGGAAGTGTATAGTTTAAGCTCAATTCCTGCAAACGTACATTGGTTGCGCTATATAGATAATAACGACCGTAACCACCTTCGCCCGTACCGATAGCCTGATAATACTTTTGGGCATTAACCTTACCATTATTAATAGGTATACCACCATTGTCACGAGCTGTTGCAGATGTTTCGGATACTCCATAATAATCTAAAATACCTTGAGTGGCCGAATAAGCTAATCCACCTACACGGGCTGACAATACAATTCCCAAGTCGATTCCTTTGTAAGTGAAGTGGTTGGTCCATCCGAGGTTGAAATCAGCATCCAGGTTGCCGACTTTTACCGGAGTGTTTGATGAGGTAATACCTAAATTACCATTCTGATCAACTTTAATGTTACCGTTATTATCTTTTGTCAGCTGATTGTATACATAGATATCAGTCATGGAACCACCTTCTGTCAGGATGACACGAGGAGCTACATTCTCTTTTCCTAACCAACCTACATTCATTTCATCCATTTGGATAGCTTCTCCGGTCACGGGATTCACGCTGCCACTTGCCAGTCGTTTTACCTTATTACGGTTTAAAGTGAAGGTAGCATTAGAAGACCATCCGAATCCTGCCCATTTATCGCTGAACCCTAAAGCTAATTCAAGACCTTGGTTTTGCACGTCACCGGCTTGCACAATCGCTTGTTTGTAACCAGAAGAAGAGGGAATGTCCACTTTAAATGTCTGGTTCAGTGTGTTGGATCGATAATATGTGGCGTCCAAACTGAAACGATTTTTCCAAAACTTCAAATTCAAACCGATTTCCCAAGATTTTGTTTTTTCAGGTTTCATGTTGTCCATCGGATAAACAGTCGGATTAGCCCAGTTATGTGTCTGGCTATTGTATTCGTAACCCGGATTGGTCAGGAAACGATCGAAAGAGGAGGCGACCACTGTGTATGAACCACGTATTTTGGCAAAAGTAATCACCTCTGGCAATTTAACCATTTCTGATAATAAAGCCGATAAACCGACTGACGGATAAAAGAAAGATTGCTGTTTAGAAAATGCAAGCTTTGAATCCCAGTCATTACGTCCGGTTACAGTTAAATACAGTTGATTTTTCCAACTTAATTCTGCACTGGCAAAAATACTTTGAATTTCATCTTCATATCCGGTAGGGTCCGGTTTATAGTTGGCAGAGAAATTAATATTGTTGATTTGGAAGAAGTTGGGGATAACTAAGTCACCTGCGATGTACAACTGATCCATTGAAGTATGATATATGGAAGCACCAATATTGGCTGTTAAATGAAAATCACCGAATGTTTTATCTATATTAGCCAAGAAGTCGGCGTATAGAGAACGTTCTTGACGCATGGCATCTTCAAAACCACCGCTAACACCACAGAATGTAGTTAATGTAGAAGCTGATTTCTCATTTTTATTCCGATAGTCGGAGTTGTCCAGATTTACACGACCGACAACATTGAGCCAATCTGTAGCTTCCCATTTCAAAGAAGCATTCATCATATAACGTTTCTTGTTGGATGTGCGATTAATGCGGTTTTGTATCCAATACGGATTTTGTAATGATAAACTTGCATCACCATAAGGCCAATATTGTTCCATATAACCGTAGTTGGTGTTATAACGTTCATACAAACGAATTTCGTCAAAGTTGTCTCCACGAGGGAATAAATACAATGATGGGAGAGGGTTATAATATTGTCCTTGAGAAACCATGTTCTTGTTGTTCTGAACAATATACTGTGCACCGATATCCAAAGTGAGTTTATCATTCAGGAAATGGGTGGTATTGCGTGCTGTAAAATTGTAACGGTTGTAGGAGTTATTCGGAAGAATTCCACCGGAATTAGTAGTAGAAGCAGAGAGGTAAGTCTGGTTCTTGGTATTTCCTGTAGATAATGCAACCGAATTGATAACATTGGATCCTGTTTCGAAGAAATCAGACGGATTATATCGACGGTTTGTCAATTCTCCCCAGCTGAATAATCCAGAACTTGTACCATAACGATTTTGCATATCCGGCATAATATATGCTTTAGAAAAAGTAGTACTGTTGGATACCGTTATGGTAGTTTTCTCCATCTGACCTTTTTTAGTGGTAATCAAAACGACACCATTTGCAGCTGCAGAACCATACAATGCAGCTGCAGAAGGACCAGTCATCATACTGATACTAGCGATATCATCCGGATTTAAGTCAGCAACGGCATCTGATCCTCCCATATCGCCAAATAATCCTTCACCACCACTTTTTCCAGTATTAAAAATAGGTACACCATCAATTACATACAATGCATTATTATCTTTCGTCAGGGATTTCATACCACGCATAACAACACGTGTTGCACCACCGGCACCAGTTGCGCCACTATTAATTTGAACACCTGCTACCTTTCCTGACAGTGAATTCATAAAGTTGGCATCCTTTACAGCTGTCAACTCATCACCTTTTACTTCTTGCACATTATAGCTTAATGCTTTAGTTGCTCGCTTGATACCTAATGCAGTAACAACTACTTCGTCCAATACTTGCGTATCTTCTCCTAAGGTAACTTTCAAGGATTGTGCGTTGGCAAGTGTGATTGCTTGGGAGGCATAACCGATATAAGATACTTCAAGTACATCACCTTTAGCTGCTTGTATTTTGAAATTTCCATCCATATCAGTGATAGTACCATTTGAAGTACCTTTTACCAAAATACTAACTCCAATCAACGGTTCTCCTTTTGAGTCAGTAACAGTACCACTTACAGTAATTGGTGTTTTTTTCTGCTGGTCTTCTTTATTATTCTTTGCAGAAAGTACAATATGATTATCCACTATTGAAAAACTGACATTAACTCCTCTGAATAACTGATTCATTACATTATTCAAAGACTCTTTTGTTACCTTGATAGATACGACACGATTTATGTCAACATCATTTGTATTATAGACTACTGACATTGAAGTTTGTTTCTCAATTTCTTTCAAAGCAGTGTTTAAGGGTACTTTCGATAGATTAAGAGTGATCGTTCGTTCTTGCCCATAAGCTGAAGCAAAACACGAAACTAACAAAAGGAAGAATAACAAGTGTGAGAACTTGTGTTTTATAATTTCTTTCATCTTATTCTTTTTAATTAGAAATAGTTTTTAGAGAGTTCATAATTAGAAACGATAAATGTGATTACCGTTTTCACACAAAGGTTTCATGTATCTCTGTTTCTCATAATTAATAAATTTAAAGGTTACACTTAAAATAAATCCCATAAGCGCTTATTCAATAGTAATACATTCTATGTTGTAACCTTACTAAACGAAGATAAGATTTTTTTTCAAAAAAAATAGAATAGGAAGATTTCTAATTGAAAAATAAATACTCAAATATTTGATAAATAGAATCTTATGTACCTTTTAAAATCAAGTTGATTTATTACATTTGCATACATTTTGCATGCAATATATGTATGTTTTACCTATTGTATAGATATAAATATTCATTTTATGTTCAAATATTCAAAAGATGGAATTTCGGTTTTAACCATATTAGATACCAGAAGAGCAAAAAAGAGTGGACAGTTTCCTGTTAAAGTTCAAGTGGTATATAGAAGAAAGCAAAAATATTACTCAACTGGGAAGGAAGTGTCAAAAGAAGATTGGGCAAGGTTATTAAAAGTAAAAAGCCGGTTATTGGCAGAAATTCGATCAGATATAGAAAGTAGTTTTTCAACTATTAAGCAACAAGTTAACGAACTGATACAAAGAGGAGAATTTAGTATTGAAACATTAAGCGTCAGGTTAGGAAGGCAGATGAATGATATGACTTTGCGTAGTGCTTTTCGATTAAAGATGAAAGAACTAGAAGCTAATGAACAAGCAAATACCTACCTAAACTATCAAAGTGCTTTGAAAAGTTTGGAAGATTTCGGAGGTTCTACTATACCTTTGGAAAACATTACAATTGATTGGCTTAAACGTTGTGAAAGATTTTGGATATCAGAGGGTAAAAGTTATTCAAGCATAAGCATTTATTTCCGGGCCTTAAAGTGTGTCTTAAATCGTGCTGTACATGATGGTATCATAAAAGAATCATCATTTCCTTTTGGAAAGAATAAATATGAAATTCCGGAAGGGTGTGGACGTAAATTAGCACTTACTCTTTCTGAAATAAAAAAAGTAATGTCTTATCAATGTGAAACAAAAGACATAGAAGAATTTAGGGATCTTTGGGTGTTTTCTTATTTATGTAATGGCATTAATTTTATGGATTTATTATTTCTTCAGTATTCAAATATTATAGATGGAGAAATATGCTTTGTACGCTCTAAGACATCTCGGGCTACCAAACATAACAAAGAGATACATGCAATTATTACTCCTGAAATGTGGAATATTATTCAAAAATGGGGTAATCCAAGATTAAGCTCGCAAACGTATATTTTTAAATATGCTAGAGGAACCGAAGATGCCTTTGAAAAAATTAGATTGGTACGACGTATTATAACCAAATGTAACAGGAGACTTAAAAAGATAGCTCAAGACATTGGAATTTTTCAATTGACGACTTATACCGCAAGGCATTCTTTTGCTACAGTATTAAAACGTGGAGGTGCTAAAACCTCATATATTTCTGAAAGCTTGGGACACTCTAATTTATCTGTAACCGAGCACTATTTAGCATACTTTGAAAAAGAGGAGAGAATAAAGAATGCTCAACTATTGACTAACTTTAATTTCTAGATAAATACATTTGCATGCAAATTGTATGTACAATGAAAAATGAACCAATAATTGATATAGAATAAAAGTGAGTATAATATTAAAAAACGCATATTTAGATTATCTATAATTTAGAATATGTATCCGCTATCAAGAGTGGTTTGGAAAAACGCAGAGATTTCCACTTTAGCCAAACGTAATTTAAATAAAAAAGTTTGATATTATTGCAATTCTTTCTTTTTATCACCTGTATAGTGATAGAATAATGTCTAATATCAATAATATTAATCAAATAGAAAGATTCCGTTCTTTGTGTTATCGACACTAATCAGAAGAAAACAACTACTAAAAAACAAGTTATTATTATTCTTTAAATGATTTATTAGGTCCCATTTAAAGAATCAAAATGTTCCACACCGAGAAACGAAGTGATTCTCGGTGTGGAACATTCCTGAACAAACGTCTTTTATCGGATATTCATACCACATACATGAATAAAAACAATTTAATTACTGCATATTCATACGCAATCTTGCAAACTTTTTCTCTTATTCATTGAATTTGCTCAGTTATATTTAGCCTGACATATTAAGAATAGAACATCTAATCTATTTATCTAACAAGAATAGAATTTAGGGGAAAGTATATGAAAATGATTTTCTCCCAAGCAATCACACTTGCCAACGCACAATCCTTGAAAGTTACCTTAGGAGAAGATACGCAAGTATTGGACGAAGTAGTTGTTACTGCATTAGGTATCAAGCGGTCAGAGAAAGCATTGACGTATAATGTACAACAGGTGAAAGGGGATGAACTTACAACTGTAAAGAGTACTAACTTTATGGGAGCACTGGCTGGTAAAGCAGCAGGGGTACAGATTAATTCTAGTGCGTCAGGTCCAGGCGGTGGTGTAAAGGTTGTAATGCGAGGTGCCAAATCTATTACGCAAAATAATAACGCTCTCTATGTGATTGATGGTATTCCAATGTATAATCGTGCTTCTTCCGGAGGTGATGGAGCTATGGCTACACAACCGAGCAGTGAATCAATAGCTGACATTAATCCGGATGATATTGAGAGCATGTCGTTGTTGACAGGACCTTCTGCAGCTGCATTGTATGGATATGAAGGGGCTAATGGAGTAGTATTAATTACTACTAAGAAGGGACGTGCTGATAAGACAACCGTGACTTATAGCAATAATACCACATTCAGTGATCCTATGATGATGCCTAAGTTTCAAAACACTTATGGTAATATGACAGGGGAAATGATGAGCTGGGGATTAGAAACTGATAAGAGATACGATCCTGCAAATTTCTTTAATACAGGAAGTAATGTATCCAATGCTCTTTCTCTCTCTACAGGTAATGATAAGAGTCAAAGCTATATCTCTGTAGCCACAACTAATGCAACAGGCATTATGCCCAATAATGACTATGATAGATATAATTTCTCATTCCGTAATACTACCAACTTCTTGAATAATAAGTTTATTTTGGATACAAGTGCTAACTATATTATTCAAAACGATAAGAATATGGTATCGCAAGGGCAGTATTTTAACCCGCTTACTTCTTTGTACTTGTTCCCACGTGGCGAAGATTTTTCTGATGTAGCTGTATACGAACGTTATGATGATTTGTCGGGTGTAAATACTCAGTATTGGCCATATGGTGATTTAGGCGGTGTTTCGTCTCAAAATCCTTATTGGATTATGAATCGTATGAATCGTGAGAACGATAGAAGACGTTATAAATTGGCTGCTAGTCTACAATATAACATCATTGAAGGGCTAAATGTACAAGGACGTGTGAGCATCGATAATACCGAAAGTAAATACACCGAAAAATTCTACGCAGGTACGGTCGGTAATTTTGCCGGTCCAAAAGGGCGATATAAAGAAGAAAACCGTCTAGACAGACAAGTGTATGCTGATGTATTGGTAAACTTCAATAAAACGTTCAATGAATTTAATGTAACGGCCAATTTGGGCGCTTCTATTAAGGATCTTCGTATGGAGTTGACTTCTTTGCATGGAGACTTGAACAATGTAACTAATCATTTTACCATCGAAAACCTTACACGCAGTGGCTATTATAAAGTAAATGCTGATGGTTTAAAGCGTCAGACACAATCAGTTTTTGCCAATGCGGAAATAGGCTGGAGAAGTTTTCTCTACTTAAGTCTCACCGGACGTGCTGACTGGGATTCTTCTCTGGCTCTTTCAGAAAGAGGAAATAAACCGTTTTTCTATCCTTCTATTGGTCTTTCAAGCATTTTGAGTGAAGTTATTGATTTGCCTGAATGGTTCTCATTCTTAAAAGCACGTTTTTCTTTCACTTCGGTGGGTAATGCCTATGATCCATATTTGACAAAGGTACGTTATGTTTATGATGATCAGCTTGACCAATATAAAGCAGAATCTTTGTATCCAAACTCTGATTTGAAACCGGAAATTACTAAATCTTATGAGGCGGGATTGAATATGCGTTTCTTCAAGAATACATTGAATTTTGATATTACTTATTACAACTCTGATACACGTAACCAAACATTCGCTGCGCCTCTTCCGGCAAGTTCTGGGTATACGGCTGTTAACATCCAAGCAGGTAGTGTACAGAACCAAGGTATAGAGATGGCCTTAGGATACAAAAATGAGTGGCGTGATTTCGGTTGGTCCAGTAATTTTACTTTTACTTATAATAAGAATAAAATTAAAAGATTGGCTGATGGTGTTACAAACAGAATTACGGGTGAACCGATTGAAATGCCTTATGTAGACAAAGCAAGATTGGGAGGCTCCACTTCACCGGTAGTACGCCTGACAGAAGGTGGCTCTATGGGAGACTTATATATCAACCGCGACTTTAAACGCGATAATAATGGTTATATCTATTTGGATGCCAAGACTGGTTTGCCAAGTATGGTGGAAACCGAATATAAGAAAATAGGTTCATTGCTTCCCAAGGTTAATTTAGGATGGAGAAACTCATTTACTTATAAAGGTTTACGTCTGAATGTATTGTTAAGCGGGCGTTTTGGTGGTTTGGTTGTATCTAATACACAAGCTTTCCTTGATCGTTGTGGTGTTTCCGAATATAGCGCACAACTTCGTCAGGCTGGAGGAGTAACTATCAATAACAGAAATGTATCCGCTAAGGATTATCTCGGCATAGTAGCGGCTGGTACTGGTGAAGGTGACCACTATGTATATGAAGCAACCAATATTCGTTTGCAGGAGGTTAGTCTTGAATATACACTCCCTAAAAAGTGGTTGTATAACATTGCTGATGTAACATTAGGTTTAATAGGAAATAATCTGGCCATGATATATTGCAAGGCACCGTTCGATCCTGAATTGGTTGCGTCATCTACCAGCACTTTCTATACTGGTGTGGATTATTTCATGCAACCTAGCTTGAGAAACATGGGATTTAGTATAAAAGTACAATTCTAATAAAGCAACGAATGATGAAAAGATTCAATATAATTAAGACTGTAAGTGTGGCAGCTTTCACTACTACTCTGCTATTCGCTTCATGTACGGGAAACTTTGACGAATTAAACACACATCCAACAGACGTGTATCCCGAAGATATGACTCCGACGGAACGGGTCGGTACGTTGTTTGTGGCTATGACTCGCTTATTGAATGCCTGTCAGGAAAATAACAGTCAACACACTGAACAAATGGTAGGGCAGTATGGCGGGTATTTTGCAACAACTGCCCCTTGGAATGGTACTAATTTTGGAACATTCAATCCTAGTGCTGACTGGGTAGATGTTCCTTATAAAGATATGTTTACGGAGTTTTATCCGAATTTCCAGACAATAAAAGAATCTACAGGAGGTACTGGATATATTTATGCGTGGGCGTCTATTCTGCGGGTCGGTGTTATGCTTCGTGTAGCTGATATTTATGGTCCTATCCCTTACTCTGAAATGGGAAAGGGAGAATTCCAAGTGGCATATGACGATGTGAAAACACTCTATCATAATATGTTTGATGATTTGACACGTAGTATCAACGTACTTTTGGCATTTGTTCAGGAAAATGAAGGAAAAGAAGTACCTGTTGCCGAATATGATATCATATATAATGGTGATTTTAGTAAATGGATCAAATACGCTAACTCTTTAAAACTTCGTATGGCTGTACGTATCGCTTCTAATACTGAAGATACAGAATATGCCAAACAAATGATGGCAGAAGCGATTGATGGTGGAGTAATAGAATCTAATAATGATAATGCCTTTTTTCCATCTATGCCATATAACCCATTTTGGATTGCTTCAGATTGGGGTGACTTAGCTATCAATGCAACACTTTCTGCATACATGAATGGATATAATGATCCACGTATCAGCAAATATATGAATACTTCGACTTCGTATAGGGAGTATCGTGGTGTGCGTATGGGAATTAAAGATACAAGTAAAAGCGTTGAAGGTAGTGCTGCAAGGTACTCTAAACCAGTTGTAACAGATGCTTCTCCTATGCCAGTTTTTTATGCGGCAGAGACTTATTTCTTAAAAGCTGAAGCGGCTTTACAAGGATGGATTGCAGGTGGAACAGCGGCAGCTAAGAGTTACTATGAACAAGGTATTCAAGTTTCAATGAATCAATATGGTGTAGAGATTGGTGACTATCTTTCAAGTACAGTTGCTCCTCAAGGGTATACAGATCGATGGAACTCTCAAAATAATATTTCATTTACTGATGTTCCTACTGTTGCATGGGAAAACGGAAGTAATAAACTTCAGAAGATTATTACTCAAAAATGGATTGCCAACTATCCATTGGGAATTGAGGCGTGGTGTGATTATCGCCGTACTGGTTATCCTGAATTGTTTACGGCGCGAGATAATCTAAGCTCTGTTGGCTATATCGGTGATATTGATAGTAAACGTATGGTACGTCGTTTACCATATCCTACAACGGAAAAATCTAGTAACTCAGCCAATGTAGAAGCAGCTATTGCAACTATGTTAGGTGGCCCGGACACCGGAGCTACAGATTTGTGGTGGGCGAAAAAGAATTAATTTTTAACCTGATAAAATATAGAATATGAATATAAAGCATATAAAAAATGCATTCGGATTTGCATTTGCCGCTATATTCTTCGTTGGATGTACGGATGTGGAATCTATTAATGATGTCGATTTGAATCAAACAATTAAAACTGATGAATATTATGCTGCTTTGCGCAAGTGGAAAGAAACACCGGGACTTCCACAAGTGTTCGTTTGGTTCGACAATTGGACAGGAACTTCTCCTACCGGTGAAAATAGCTTGAGAGGTCTGCCTGATTCTGTAACCATTGCTTCCAACTGGGGTGGGCATCCGAAATTTGAATTAACTTCGGAGCGAAAGGCTGATATGGAATATGTACAAAAAGTGAAAGGTACAAAGGTTGTTGTTACTTTATTTTCTCAAAATGTAGGCGACGACCTGCCGGATAAAGAAATTTATCACGAAGCTGGAACCAGTAGTGATCCGGAAAAGGTGAGACCTGCAATTAAAGCCTATGCAGAGGATATTTATAAAGCTTGTCTTGAATGTGGATATGATGGTTATGACTGGGATTATGAACCTGGTGGTGGAATGGGAGCTGGTCCACTTTGGTCAAATAAAGTACAGAGAACTATTTTCGTCGAGGAACTTTCCTATTGGTTTGGACATGGTGCTATGGATCCTAACCGCGATCGTGGAGACCGTCCTATGCCAGAGAAACGCCTTCTTTTCTTGATTGACGGTGAAGTTGGAGTTCGAACAGGTATGGATAAAGAATGGCTTTCATACTATGTAGACTATTTTGTATTGCAAGCTTATGGTGGAATGGCAGATTATAGAATGACAGGCGTATTGCGTGATATGGATGATTGGATACAACAGGGAGTTATTACTCCGGATGAAATTGTCCGCAGAACCATAGCTACCGAGAATTTTGAATCGTATGCTAATAGTGGAGGAGGATTCCTAGGGATGTCAAACTACGTATATAAAAATACTTATACTGTTAATGGAAAACCTTATGAAATAGACCAGTTAATTGGTGGATGTGGCCTTTATCGTGTAGGTTTTGACTATGCACAAGGTAAGGGCGATTATGATGGTTCACCGGAATATTATTTCTTGCGTCAGGGAATTACAAACATATATAGAAATTTCTATAATCGCATGAATGCTGTTAACGAAGAATAATGATTAAACGAACTTTATAAGAATGAAAATTATGAAATATATCTATTTATCAAGTCTTATGATTGTATTGTCAGCATTCTTTTTTATAGGATGTGAGAATGCAGAATATAAGGCACAGTTAAACAGCCTTTACATAACAGATGCGGCTGGTACAAACAATGCTACTACTGTTACTATGGATGACGGTGCAGACATTAATGTTGTTGTGCGTTTAGCTCAAAAAGTTATGGAAGATGTGGAAGTGGAAATCCAGTTCTCTCCTGAATTACTGGCTGAATACAATGCAACTAGCGGTACGGAATATGAAGTCTTGCCAGCCGATATGCTCCCCAATAATACTACAGTGACGATTCCGGCAGGTGAAATTAGTGCCAATTATCGACTTCATGTGGATGATTTTGTGACTAATGGTATTACTTATGCCATTCCTCTCACATTAGGAAATGTTGTAAAAGGTAATATTGTAAAATCAAAAGCTCAAAGTAAATTTATTTATGTATTAGCTAAGCCTTTGAATGTTTCTGTTCCTGTATTACGTGGTAGTGCCGGAAATGTAACAACACTTCCTGAAACGGATTGGGGAATTACAGTAGATGCATGGACATTGGAAGCATGGGTACGTATGGATGGTTATGGTATAAATAATCAGGCTATTTTCACTTCCGGAAGTAATGATCATGAAATCTATATCCGTTTTGGAGATGCCAATAGGCCTTACAATTATCTACAGATAAAGTCTTTGGGAGGGCAAAAACAAACAGCCAGTGATTTGGAGGCAAACACTTGGTATCATTGGGCTTTCGTTTATAATGGAACAACACTTACCATTTATAGAAATGGAAAACAAGACACCTTCTTTGATCCTCCTGCGCCGAAAGGTGGAAGTGTACGTTTTGATTTTATGAAAATAGTGGATAGTGGTAGCTATTTCCGTAATAATTGTGCTATGAGTCAGGTTCGTCTGTGGAAAGTAGCTCGTACAGAATCGGAGATCGCAAACAATATGTATTTCGAAGTCAATCCTAAAAATCCGAATTTGATAGCCCTTTGGCCAATGGATGAAGGAGATGGCACTTCCTTTAGAGATGCTACAGGAAACGGACACAATGCAACATCTAATGGTGCTCTCCAAAAGTGGGAACATAATATCAGATTTGATAAATAAAATGTTCTAAACTAATAATTTATTGAGAGAGGAGGATGTGTCTAATGGCATATCCTCTTTCTTATATGTTAAAGTATCCATAATTTATTAGAACTTTATTCTCCTGAATTGTACTTCTAGTAAATACTCA
This sequence comes from Bacteroides luhongzhouii, assembly GCF_009193295.2. Lineage (NCBI taxonomy): Bacteria > Pseudomonadati > Bacteroidota > Bacteroidia > Bacteroidales > Bacteroidaceae > Bacteroides > Bacteroides luhongzhouii. The sequence continues at coordinate 3,966,434 of NZ_CP059973.1, forward strand.
TATAAACTTAAATTCTAACAAACATGAAACATTGGTTATTATCTGTTTTGCTGGTGGTATGTGGTACTGTTTCAGCACAAATAACACTCGTAAAAGATGGCAAAAGTAGTGCTCGCATCATTGTGCAGGACAAGATGCCAAATAGTAAGACGTCAGCGCAATTCTTACAACGTTTTCTTACTGAAATTTCGGGAGTTGTACTTCCTATTGAAAATGATAAAACACCTCGAAAAGGAGATATTATCATTGGTGGTCAATCTCCGGCGGAAGTAACAGAGGATGGATTCTCTATTTCTACTCAAGATGGTATTCTAAAAATATCAGGTAAAGAAAACGGTGTTGTATATGGGGTTGTTACTTTATTGGAGCAATATTGGGGTATCGATTATTGGGGAGAGAATGAATATTCTCTTACCCCTTCAAAAACGGTGAACTTACCCTTCATTAATAAAGTTGAGAATCCGGGCTTTCGTTACCGTCAGACACAATGTTATGCTATTCATACAGACTCTATTTATAAGTGGTGGAATCGTTTAGAGGAACCGAATGAAGTGTTTGCTGCCGGTTATTGGGTGCATACTTTTGATAAGCTTCTGCCTTCATCCATTTATGGGAAAGAACATCCGGAATATTATTCTTACTTCAAAGGAAAACGCCACCCGGGAAAGGCCAGTCAGTGGTGTTTGAGTAATCCGGAGGTTTTTGAGATTGTTGCTCAACGTGTTGATTCTATTTTCAAAGCAAATCCAGATAAACATATCATGTCTGTAAGTCAGAATGATGGTAATTATACAAATTGTACGTGTGATGCTTGTAAGGCAATTGATGATTATGAAGGAGCATTATCAGGAAGCATAATCACTTTTCTGAATAAATTGGCGGCCCGTTTCCCGGATAAAGAATTTTCCACATTGGCTTATCTATATACTATGAATCCTCCGAAGCATGTGAAACCTTTGCCGAATGTGAATATTATGTTGTGTGATATTGACTGTGACCGTGAAGTAACTTTGACGGAGAATGCTTCGGGAAAAGAGTTTGTGAAAGCCATGGAAGGATGGTCTAAGATTACCAATAATATTTTCGTGTGGGATTACGGTATTAACTTTGATAATTATCTGGCTCCATTTCCTAATTTCCATATTTTACAGGACAATATCCGTCTTTTCAAAAAGAATCATGCCACCATGCATTTCTCTCAAATAGCAGGGAGTAGGGGAGGAGATTTTGCAGAACTTCGCGCTTATTTAGTGTCAAAATTAATGTGGAATCCCGAAGTTAATGTAGACTCATTGATGCAACATTTTCTGCATGGATATTATGGTGAAGCAGCGCCATATCTTTATCAGTACATAAAGATAATGGAAGGCGCATTAATTGGTAGTGGACAGCGGTTGTGGATATATGATTCACCCGTATCACATAAGTATGGCATGCTAAAGCCTGCTTTGATGCGTCGTTATAATCATTTATTTGATTTGGCTGAAAAGGCTGTTGCGGCAGAACCAGATTTTTTAAAACGAGTTCAACGGGCACGTCTGCCAATTCAATATTCAGAACTGGAAATAGCACGAACAGAGACGGAAAAAGACTTGGTGGATATCAATAAAAAGTTAGACCTTTTTGAGGAACGCGTGAAAGAGTTTCAAGTTCCTACATTGAATGAGCGTTCCAATTCACCGGTAGACTATTGTAAATTGTATAAGGAACGTTACATGCCGCAGAAAGAAAAAAGTTTGGCTTTGGGTGCAAAAGTTACTTATCTGATTCCTCCTACCGGAAAATATGCAGCATTAGGAAAAAACGCATTGATTGACGGTTTGTTTGGTGGAGCAACCTTTGTTGACAGCTGGATTGGTTGGGAAGGAACCGATGGCGCATTTGTTATAGATTTGGGCGAAACAAGAGACATACAAAGTGTGGAAACAGATTTTCTTCATCAAATAGGAGCTTGGATTCTTTTTCCTCTAAAGGTGGTTTATTCATACGCCGAAGACGGTGAGCATTATACACATTGGAAAACGATTGATTTACCAGAAGAACGTACAGGTGAGGTAAAGTTCCGTGGAGTCAAGGCTGATTCAGCCGAACCGATAAAAACTCGTTATGTGAAAGTAGAAGTCACTGGAACGAAAGAATGTCCGACTTGGCATTATGGTGTAGGGCATCCTTCGTGGTTCTTTATAGACGAAGTGATAATAAAATAAAAAAAGTAGGGGGGAGACGTTAGTAGTTTCCCCCTTTTAGTTGTATTATATATAGATGGGTCAGAAAAATGAATTTTTTCATCTATATACTATGATTTATGCAACAGAATAAAACTGCTTCTCAACGAAAAACTATTAACCCGGCTTGCTGGGTACCTACCGCTTATTTTGCAATGGGGCTTCCCTTTATTGCTATTAATTTGGTTTCTGTTTTCATGTTTAAGGATCTTGGAATTTCGGATACGCAAATTGCATTCTGGACTTCTCTGATTATGATGCCTTGGACACTGAAATTTTTGTGGAGTCCTTTTCTTGAAATGTATCGAACTAAAAAATTCTTCGTATTGATCACAGAATTATTGAGTGGTGTATTGTTTGGAGTAGTAGCCTTTTCTTTGTTTTTCGATTACTTTTTCGCCATAAGTATCTCTACGATGGCAGTGATTGCCTTTAGTGGAGCAACGCATGATATTGCTTGTGATGGTGTATATATGGCTGAATTGAACAAAGAAGATCAGGCAAAATATATCGGAGTGCAGGGTGCCTTTTATAATGTAGCTAAATTGGTTGCTAATGGAGGATTAGTTGCTATGGCAGGAGCATTGGCAGAGTACTTCGGAGCAATAGAAGGCGCTTCAATAGATGCTAACAAAGGTGCGTATTCATCTGCATGGATGATTATTTTCGGCGTAATTGCAGCAATAATGGTACTGATCGGTATTTATCATATAAAAATGCTACCTTCTACACAGGTCCCGTTAACAACGAAGAAAACTGCATCAGAAGTTGGGCACGAATTGGTAGCAGTAATTGCTAATTTCTTTACTAAAAAGCATATTCTCTACTATATCTGTTTTATTATTTTATATCGTTTGGCAGAAGGCTTTATAATGAAAATAGCTCCGCTGTTTTTACGTGCGTCAAAGGATGTAGGCGGCTTAGGATTGTCGTTAACAGAGATTGGCACACTAAATGGTATCTTTGGTTCCGCTGCTTTTGTTTTAGGCTCATTGTTGGCTGGCATTTATGTCTCTAAGTTTGGATTGAAAAAGACACTTTTCACTCTCTGTTGTATTTTTAATCTTCCATTTGTGGCTTATACTTTTTTGGCAGTTACACAGCCTACTAATGTATATCTAATCGGAACTTGTATAACAATGGAATATTTTGGTTATGGCTTTGGTTTTGTCGGACTGACCTTGTTCATGATGCAACAGATTGCTCCAGGCAAACATCAAATGTCACATTACGCATTTGCTTCAGGAATCATGAATCTGGGAGTGATGCTTCCGGGAATGGTTAGTGGTTATCTTAGTGACTTATTAGGATATCGTAATTTCTTTATCTATGTGTTAATCGCAACTATTCCAGCTTTTCTGATTACTTATTTCATACCTTTCACGTATGATGACTCAAAAAATAAATAATATAAAATCAACGATTATGAATAAAATTCAAATTCCTTGGGAAGATCGTCCTGTCGGATGTACGGACGTTATGTGGCGTTACTCACAAAATCCAGTTATCGGACGCTATCATATTCCTTCATCTAATAGTATTTTCAATAGTGCTGTTGTTCCTTTTGAGGATGGTTTTGCAGGCGTATTCCGTTGTGATAACAAAGCTGTACAAATGAATATTTTTACAGGTTTTAGTAAGGACGGAATTCATTGGGATATCAATCATGAACCTATTCAGTTTAAGGCAGGCAACACGGAAATGATTGAGTCGGAATATAAATACGACCCTCGTGTTACATGGATTGAAGACCGTTATTGGGTGACTTGGTGTAATGGTTATCATGGCCCTACAATTGGTATTGCCTATACTTTTGACTTTAAGGAGTTTTTCCAGTGCGAGAATGCTTTCTTGCCTTTCAATCGTAATGGTGTACTTTTTCCGCAGAAGATCGATGGCAAGTATGCGATGTTGAGTCGTCCCAGTGATAATGGACATACTCCGTTTGGCGATATATACATCAGCTATAGCCCGGATATGAAATATTGGGGTGAACACCGTTGTGTAATGAAAGTGACTCCTTTCCCGGAAAGTGCTTGGCAGTGTACAAAGATTGGTGCAGGTTCAGTTCCTTTCCTTACTGATGAAGGCTGGTTACTGTTCTATCATGGTGTAATTACTACTTGTAATGGTTTCCGTTACGCTATGGGATCTGCCATATTAGATAAAGATCATCCGGAAAAAGTCCTCTATCGTACACGTGAATATCTGATTGGTCCGGCTGCTCCTTACGAACTTCAAGGTGACGTTCCTAATGTAGTATTCCCCTGTGCTGCTTTGCAAGATGGTGAACGTGTTGCTGTTTATTATGGTGCGGCAGATACTGTGGTAGGTATGGCCTTCGGATATATAAAAGAGATTATCGATTTTACGAAACGAACGAGTATCATTTAATAAAGATATGAAACGTATTATATTAACTTACACACTTGCTTTTTCCCTTCTTTCCGCTTATGCGGGGGAAGGGGGAAGCCCTCCCCTTAAAAATACGGATAAAAGTCTTTTGATAGATTATGTGGATCCTTTTATCGGAACTACAAATTTCGGAACGACCAATCCGGGAGCGATTTGCCCCAATGGTATGATGTCTGTGGTTCCTTTCAATGTGATGGGATCTTCCGAAAACACCTATGATAAAGATGCCCGATGGTGGTCTACGCCTTATGAATATACAAACTGTTTCTTTACTGGATATGCTCATGTGAATTTGAGTGGAGTCGGTTGTCCGGAATTAGGTTCTTTATTGTTGATGCCTACTACCGGAGAACTGAATGTGGATTATAAAGAATATGGTAGTAAATATAAGGATGAACAGGCCTCACCGGGCTATTATTCTAATTATCTGACTAAATATAATGTAAAAACAGAAGTCTCGGCTACTCCGCGTAGCGGTATTGCCCGTTTTACTTTTCCGAAAGGAAAAAGTCATATCTTGCTGAATCTGGGTGAGGGGTTAACGAATGAGAGTGGCGCTATGCTTCGTCGTGTAAGCGATTGTGAAGTGGAAGGAGTCAAACTACTTGGTACATTTTGTTATAATCCTCAAGCTGTATTCCCCATTTACTTTGTGTTGCGGGTTAAGAAGAATCCTTCTGCAACAGGGTATTGGAAGAAACAACGTCCGATGATGGGTGTTGAGGCTGAATGGGATAAGGATCAGGGAAAGTATAAACTTTATACTCGTTACGGAAAAGAAATAGCAGGAGATGACATTGGTACTTATTTCTCCTTCGATACAGAAGAAGGTGAACAGGTAGAAGTACAAATGGGAGTTTCTTTTGTAAGCATAGAAAATGCCCGCTTGAATCTGGATCGTGAACAGGCTGGAAAGGATTTTGAGAAGATCCATGCGGAAGCACGTTCCAAATGGAATGATGACTTGTCACGCATAACTGTGGAAGGTGGTACAGATGCCCAAAAGACTGTGTTTTATACAGCGCTTTATCATTTGCTGATTCATCCTAATATTTTGCAGGATGTGAACGGAGAATATCCGGCAATGGAAAGTGATAAGATCCTGACAACCAAAGGTGATCGCTATACCGTATTTTCTCTTTGGGATACCTACCGCAATGTTCATCAATTGCTGACCTTGGTTTATCCGGAACGTCAGATGGAAATGGTGCGCACAATGCTTGATATGTATCGTGAACATGGATGGTTGCCTAAGTGGGAATTATATGGCAGAGAAACATTGACAATGGAAGGTGATCCGAGTATTCCGGTAATTGTAGATACCTGGATGAAAGGTTTGCGTGACTTTGATGTTGATTTGGCTTATGAGGCAATGTACAAATCTGCTACGTTACCGGGGGCGGAAAACTTGATGCGTCCTGATAATGATGATTATATGTCTAAAGGATATGTACCCCTTCGTGAACAGTATGACAATTCCGTCTCTCATGCATTGGAATATTATATTGCCGATTTTGCATTGTCTCGTTTTGCAGCTGCTTTAGGTAAAAAGAAAGATGCAGAGATGTTCTATAAACGTTCTTTAGGATACAAACATTATTATAGTAAAGAATTTGGTACTTTCCGTCCGATTCTCCCCGATGGAACGTTTTATAGCCCGTTTAATCCGAGACAGGGAGAGAACTTTGAACCGAATCCCGGTTTTCATGAAGGTAATTCCTGGAATTATACGTTCTATGTACCACATGATGTATATGGCTTGGCGAAATTAATGGGTGGAAAGAAACCTTTTATCGATAAGCTACAAATGGTTTTTGACGAAGGACTTTACGACCCGGCAAATGAACCGGATATTGCTTATGCTCATTTATTCTCATACTTTAAAGGTGAAGAATGGCGTACACAGAAAGAGACGCAGCGTTTATTAGATAAGTACTTTACAACAAAACCTGATGGTATTCCAGGAAATGATGATACGGGAACGATGTCTTCCTGGGCTATTTTCAATATGATTGGCTTTTATCCGGATTGTCCCGGATTACCCGAATATACATTGACGACTCCGGTCTTTAATAAGGTAACGATCCGGTTAGATCCGAAATGGTATAAAGAGAACGAACTGGTGATTGAAACCAATCGTACTCAACCAGGAGCTTTATATATTGATAAGGTACTATTGAATGGCAAGAAGTTCAATAAATATCATATCACACATGATGAACTTGTTCACGGCAAATATTTAAAGTTTGATTTGAAATAACACACAGTGTTTCATAGGTATCGTTTTTGGGTTGACAGGGCTGTCGGACTTCTTATAGTTCGGCAGCCCATTTTTTTTACATTTATTTCTGTTATTACTTCATCGGAAATAGTGACGGTATATGCTTGGGATAGTGACGGTATCGGACCATGATAGCGTCACTATTTGTCTTGGATACCGTCACTATCTTACTTTTATTAAATTATATTCTGTTGTATTTTTAGTTATTCTCTCTTTTATAGGTGATTACAAAAATCTATTCCGTACGTCTACTATGTAAATCGTATGCAATAAAATAAAAAATGAGAAGAAATTTATTCAAACATATCCTTTGGATATTGATACTTGCAGAGTGTTTTCCTCTATTGGCAATTGCCGGATCGCAGCAAAAGGAACAACGTTATAAAATAGCCGTATGTGACTGGATGATTCTGAAGCGTCAGAAAATCGGTTCATTTCAATTGGTACATGAATTGAATGGTGACGGTGTAGAATTGGATATGGGTGGTCTTGGCAAGAGGGAAATGTTTGATAATAAATTGCGCGAACCTCATTTCCAGCAGTTATTTCGTGAAACAGCTCAAAAATATCAATTAGAAGTTTCTTCTATTGCCATGTCCGGTTTCTATGGACAGTCTTTTCTGGAGCGGGCTAACTATAAAGATTTAGTTCAAGATTGCCTTCATGCCATGAAAGTGATGAATGCCAAAGTAGCCTTTCTTCCTTTAGGAGGAGTCAAAGCCGGATGGGAAAAGATTCCGGCACTACGAACAGAAGTTGTAAAACGCTTGAAGGAGGTAGGAGATATGGCTGCTTCTGAGGGAGTGGTGATTGGTATTGAAACTCAACTGGACGCAAAAGGAGATGTGAAACTACTGAAAGAAATTAATTCTCCCGGAATCAAGATCTATTTTAAATTTCAAAATGCATTGGAGAATGGAAGGGATTTGTGCAAGGAGCTGAAGATTCTGGGGAAAAAGAGGATTTGCCAGATTCACTGTACGGATACCGATGGAGTGACTTTACCTTATAATAAACGATTGGATATGAATAAGGTGAAAAAGACACTGGATAAGATGGGATGGAGTGGATGGCTGGTGGTAGAACGTTCGCGTGACAAGGATGACGTGCGGAATGTGAAAAAGAATTATGGTACGAATATTAAGTATTTGAAAGAGGTATTTCAACAGTAATGTGATACTGTCTTTTTTATGGTAATAAAAGTCTGAACTTATAATGAGTTCAGACTTTTTTTTATTCTAACTCCCCCAAAATATCGCTTCTGGAACATTTGTTTCGACTCTTGTAACCATCTTATTGTCATTTTAATTCATTATTTCCGTTTTGGTATTAATCAGCTGAAATTAGTAGATTACAGTAATGTTATATGTGCGTCCTTTATATGAATCGGATAAAAATGGAATTAAAATAATGATAGGAGGACAATTATGACATAGTTAATATGGAAGAGACATTTGTGAGTGAACTTAGAAAGTATAATATATTATTTTGTTTAAATTAAAATTTAATCTATGAAGAGTAAACATTTATTTTTACGGGTAAAAAGAAATAGTCTGGCGTTTGGGGCGGCTATACTTCTTTTTAGCTCTTGTGTCGATGGATACAAAGATGACCGAACCTTCTCGCCGGGAGTTCAGGGAGTAACTTTGGAATCACCCTCAACTGAAGGTTGGACTTTTACAAGAAATGTAGATATTACGTCTCTGGAAGTTACATGGCCGGTAGTGTTTGGAGCCGGAGGATATCAGGTGACGTTCTATAATGTTGACGATCCTGATAATCCGGTTGTCATTGGCCCGGAAAATGAGATTGTGGACAAATGTAAGATTACCCGTGATATTACTCCGGATACGAGGTATAAGGTAGTAGTTAAAACGTTGGGGAATGAGAAGTATAATAATAGTGATGCCGTTGCCGCTACGGAGATGCCTTATAATACTTTGGTACCGCTGCGTGAAATAATCCCGTCCGGTACGAATCTGACGACTTATTTTACTGACAATCCTATTGCACCTCTTGAAGAAGGTGAAGAAGAGGTTGCTTACGAGTTGGTAGCAGGCGGTAACTATGAAATGGACGGTAACATTGATTTGGGCACGACAACGCTGACTATCCGCGGTGACAAAGTGAACCACGCCAAAATAACCATGAAAGGAAACGCTTCATTTATAAATCACGGAGCAGGACTTAAGGTTAAGTTCATTGATTTTGATTTTGATGAAAGTACTTATACCGCTTCTAACAGTAGAGGTCTGGTTATGTTCAACGCAGCAGAAGCAGGTGTAGTCCAACAACCTTATGTTTTCCAGTCTTGTAATTTAACCAATATGCCAGTACCGTTATATTATTGTAATAATGGTTATGGTTTGGCTGCTTTAACTGTGGATGATTACCTGGTGAGCATCAATGCTGCAAGTACTATCTTTATAGCATTTAACGGTCAGGGTTGGATTAAGGATTTGTATTTAACAAACAGTACCATCTATTATACGGTTCCCGGCAGTGCTTATTTAGTTCAAATGAGAGGACGTGTTCCTTCAAACTTCAGTGGTTCCGGCTGGAGTGCATCACTTCGGAAAATGAATAATTGTACTTTCTACAATGTTGGAAAGACTAACAATCGTTTCTTTAATAACGTAATAAATAGTAATAATGCTGTATTTTCCCTGGAGATGCAGAATACTATTTTTGCTGACTGCGTTGTAGGTTCGGCAACAGGAACCGAAGGTGTTTTCAGACGTATATGTAATGCCGGAAATTACGGAAATGTGCGAATTCTATACAAACTTCACACGTAAGGATATCAGCCTTGACGGTAATACGCTCGGTATCGATCCTCTGTTCCAACCTAGATATTATTTCTTCGGGTTGCGTCAAAGTGCACAGCAAACTAATTTACTCTAACAGACCTTCCGTTTTACACAAATTGAGGGGCTGAAAGCGGAATTGGATGATTTTAGGGTGAGCTTTCAGCCGGAATCCCTATGAATAAGGGTTTATAGAGAAAACTGAATGCTGAAAGCGGGGAAGTACTTTAAAAATTGGAAGCTAGCAGAGTCGTATATAGATACTATTTTACTGCTGTATTTATGTACTTCTTTAATTCAAAGTATGTATTTGAACCGCCTTACTCTTCTACATCTTCTTGATGAATGTAGTGCTTCTTGCTGTTCGGTCTCCTACATATATTCTAGTTTTGTTATACTTTAATATATAATTACAATACAGCTATAAAAGCAATTCATTGCATTCTGACAATTGATACAAACTCCCGACTAATTAAATTTCTTTCTTCCTATGTGATTACATATTTTCTACTCATTCGTCCTGTTTATATATGAATAAAGAGAAGTATGAGTTACATATTTTAAGTCAATTTAAGTGATTACATATTTTGTAGTTGTACGTCTTTATTTGAAAGTTTTATAAATAGAAGATATTATGTATTATTTTTGTTTAAATTAAAATTTAATCTATGAAGAGTAAGCAGTTATTCTTACGAGAAACAGGGGCGACATTGTTAGTCGCAATGACTTTAGTTTCTTTTAGTGCTTGTATCGATGGATACAAAGATGATTGGACGTTTTCTTCTGATGTAAGGGGAGTTACTTTGGAATCTCCCAAATCTGAGGAAATAGCTTTTAAACCAAGTCCTGATGGAGGAACGTTGAAAGTAGAATGGCCTGTTGTTCACGGAGCAGGTGGTTATCAGTTTTCTCTATATATTGTGGATGATCCGGATCATCCTAAAGCTGTAGGTGAAGAAAATGAGATAGTTGACGGGTGTTCTGTTGAACGTAAGTTAATTGATGATACCAATTATAAGGTTGTCATTAAAACAATGGGTAATAGCGAATACAATAATAAAGATGCGGCTTCATCTACGGAGGCTACTTTTACGACTTTAATTCCTACTTACGCTACTATTCCGGAAGGAGATATTGCAGAGTGGTTTGCCAATAATCCGATACCCAATGATAAAACGGATGAAGAATTAGCGTATGTATTGAAAGCAAATGGAAAATATACCTTATCAGCACCTATTGATTTCGGAAAACAGAAGGTAACTTTCCGTGGTGATAAATTGGGACATGCAAATATAACGTATGGAATTAATGGCCGAATTTGTACTACAGCAGGTTTAAAAATGAAGTTTATAAATTTTGATTGTAGTGCAGTGGATGGTGCTTCATCGACAGCTTCATTATTATTATTTAGTGATACTCCAGACGAAAGTATAAAAGGAGAAGGCGATTATTATATTATAAATGATCCTGTGGTTATACAGTCATGTGAAATTAAAGGAATCCAAAGACATCTTATTTATGATAATAAGAAGAAATATTGTCCAGCCACATTGCTGATAAATGATTGTCTTGTGAAGTTGGAAACGACACAGGAACAGGCAGTTATTTTTTTCAATCAGGGTTTTGCAAATGATATGACTGTACAGAACTCTACATTTTGGCATAATGGTACTAAAAATAACAATTATTTCCTTCAATATAATAATAGCGGTCGTCCTACTCGGGCAGGTTTCGTAAAGGGATCCGTCAATTATCTAAATAGCACATTCTATCATGTATGTTACAATAAACAATGGGGGAGCTATAATGGCTTTGCTGGTCAAACATGTGTCAACTGGAATATGAAGCAAAACATTTTCCTTGAATCAGGCAAAGGAGAAGTTGCCCGTCGTTTCCTTGGTGGACGTACAGGACAGGTGACAGCAAGTTTCGGACAAAATACATATTGGTATAATGGTGAAGTCCCTGCAGAGGAACTTAAATATGATATTAGTGGTACTCACTTTGAAACCGATCCTCAATTGAAGGATCCTGCTAATGGGGATTTCACTGTATTGGGTACAGAACAGCTTACAGCACGTACGGGTGATCCACGTTGGTTGCCAGAATTACCGGAGGAAGAATAAAAGTTAGAAAAAATAAAATATATGGAGAAAAAATATTTAACTCTCAGTCTTTGTCTGAGCTTTTTGATGATGTTATGTGTAATATCACCAATTCAGGCGCAGCAATCCAGAATAGTGAAAGGTACTGTTGTGGATGAGGTTGGTGAACCGATAATTGGAGCTTCTGTAAAAGTAGAAGGTACTAGTACAGGAACGATTACAGATCTGGATGGAAAATTTTCTGTTTCTGTCCCAAACAAAGGAAAATTGACTGTTTCCTTTATTGGATATATTACTCAAACAATATCAGACTTAAAAAATACACGTATTGTATTGAAGGAAGATGCAATGAAATTGGATGAAGTAGTAGTGGTAGGTTATGGTACCCAGAAAATGAGGAATGTTACAGGTGCTATATCTACAATTGAACCTAGTGAAGTGGCGGATCTTTCTGTAAGTAATTTGGGAAGCGCTTTAGTCGGTATGGTGAATGGTTTGAGTGTCACTGGTGGTAATGCCCGTCCCGGGGAAGGAACATCTTTAAGTATTCGTCAGGCAAAAACGGCAGTGGCTTATTCTCCCCAAGGAGGTTCTTCAAGTCCGCTGTATGTCATTGATGGCTTTATTACAACAGAGGATGCTTTCAATAACCTGGATGCTAGTGTAGTAGATCAAATCACAGTTTTGAAGGATGCAGCAGCAGCAGTTTATGGTGCACGTTCAGCACAAGGTGTTGTTTTGGTAACAACAAAGCGTGGTCATGTGGGTGCACCGAAAATTTCGTATAGTGGTCAGTTTGGATATACAGATGAAATTGCACGTCCTAAGATGTTGAGTGCCTATGATTATGGTGTTATTTGGAACGGAGTACGTGCTGCCGGAACTACATCGGAAAATTCAATGGACCTTCGTACAGATTTATTTCAGGCTGATGAACTGGAGGCGATGAAAGGCTTGAATTATGATTTGTTGGAGCGTGAATGGAGTGCAGCTTTTACTCAAAAGCACAGTATTAACATGAGCGGTGGCTCGGAAAGAGCTACCTATTTTGCAGGTATCTCTTATTACACTCAAGATGGTAATATGGGGCGTTTGGATTATAATCGTTGGAATTATCGTGCCGGAGTTGATGCGAAAATCAGTAAATGGTTGAAGGCTTCATTACAAGTATCAGGTGATAACGGTAAAACCAATACGGCTCTTAATAAGATAGGCGGCTCTTCGGCTGAAGCGGATTATAACTCATTATTAACCCATCCGCGCTATATTCCTGATTATATTGGTGAGATACCTTTGGCTACTTATGGTGTTTCTAATAATGAAATTCATACTTTGCAAAAGTACCATTTTAATGAGTTGCAGAATCTGGACAATTATAGTGAATCAATGAATTCTAATATGACGGTCAATGGTTCACTAGAATATGATTTTGGCTGGAATAAATGGCTAAAAGGCTTGAAAGTAAAGGCATCTTATTCTAAGAATATTAGTACTTCTAAAAATAATCAGTTAGGTACAAACCTAACAGTGTATAAGATGATAGATCGTGGTGGTAGCGGTGGACACCTTTATACAGGTGATGATATTGATACGTCTTTTAGTAACTTTGAGGCATTACCTACTTCAAATGGTAATTCAATCCGGCGTACAATGAACCGTTATGATAGCTATCAGTTGAACTTTAATGTATCGTATGCTCGTACGTTTGGTTTACATGACGTGAGTGGTTTATTCTCAATTGAAAAATCAGAGAACGAAATGGAAGACCTGGAAGGCGTAGTGCTTGATCCATTGCCAATCACTGATGGACAGTCGAAAACTGCTACTGGTGATCAATCAACCAGTTTCGGGCGCTCTGTTGGTGGAACATTGTCTTATATTGGTCGTATTAACTATTCGTATGCCGACAGGTATCTGTTAGAATTATTGGTACGCTCTGATGCTTCTACAAAATTTGCCCCTGAAAATTATTGGGGAGTATTTCCATCTGTTTCTGCAGGTTGGGTGATATCAGAAGAAAGCTGGTTTAAGGATAAAGTGAAATGGATTGATTTCTTAAAAGTTCGCGGTTCTTTTGGTATGTTGGGACGTGATAATATTAAGAGTTGGGGTTGGTTACAACTTTATAATATGGATGCTAATAAAGGTGCTGTATTTGGAACTAATGTAGGTAATAATATCGGTTCTGCCGCTCAGAGTGCCACTTCACCAAATCGTGATGCTCATTGGGATTCAAGTTATAAGTACAATTTCGGTGTTGATACACGTTTCCTTAACAGTCGTTTATCTGTAAATGTGGATGCTTATTACGAACAGAATCGAGATATGTTTATGACTCGTAAAGGGACTGCAGAATTTCCTTCTACTGTAGGTTCACAACCGACAGCAGAGAACTTTGGTTCACTCGATGCTTATGGAGTGGAGTTATCATTAGGATGGAGAGATAAAATAGGAAAAGACTTTAAATATCGTATCGGTGTGAATGCTGGTTACAGCGATAATAGAATGAAAAAGATGTATTGGCCGGAATTGATAAAGATATATGAACAACACCCTAATCAACGTACTGACTTGGGAGAATGGGGGTTGGAATGTATTGGTATGTTCCGTGATAAACAGCAGATTGAAGAATATTTCGATAAATATCAGATCACGAACTATATGGGATTGAAAAAAGACGATGTGCAACCAGGTATGTTGATTTATAAAGATATTCGTGGACAACAAAATGCGGATGGTACATATCAGGGGCCGGATGGAGTAGTTGATAAAGATGTCGACTTGGTCAAAATATCCAATCGCAGTAACCCTTGGGGCTTTACGGTTAACCTTGGCGGTGAGTGGAAGGGATTATCATTCAGTATGCAATTTAATGCGAGCTGGGGAGGATATAGCTTTTTACCGAAGTCTGCGCGTAGTATCGTGAACCCGATTAAGTCAGGAGGTAGTTACACAGATATGGAATATACGAATCTTCCATCATTCTGGGCAAATAATATGTATGTTTATAATGATGTTCTTGATGCCAACGGGAATGTAATTGCTCCGGCAAATCGGGATGCTATTTATCCGAACCTGCGTTATAGTATTAATAATGAGACTTCTACATTCTGGAAAATCAGTGGTACGCGTATAACTCTTCGCAATATAACAGTGGCTTATTCATTACCGAAAGCATGGGTGCAGAAAATCGGAGTAGAAAATTGTCGTTTCAATCTGACTGGACAGAATATGCTTAGTCTTTATAACCCATTCCCAGATCATTTTATGGATCCAATGGATGGAACATATGGAAATTATCCCAATTTGCGTAAAATTACTTTAGGTGTGAATGTGTCATTCTAAAAAAGAAAACGAAAGATGAAAAAGAGATATCGATTAAGTTCAATAGCCATAATGGCATTTGCTGTAGCTTCTTTCTCAGGATGCAGCGATGAGTTTCTACAGGAAAAGAAGAACTATGGAAACTTTGGTGAAGAAATTTATGATAGTTATATAGGTGCTCAGTCTCGTGTGAATACTTTGTATAATTATTTATTACCTTCATCTACAGGAAGTATTGGATGGAATAGTGTAAGTGCTGGAACAGCTGACATCAATGCGAAAAGCACGGAAGAATATGGCGGATTTTCCGATTATGTAAATCCAAATGTAGTTTTGGACAATACAAACGTGCCGGATTATATTTTTCAGGAATTTGGAAGTAATAATTCTAAAAGTCCTTATGGGCATATACGCGAGTGTAATATGGTGATAAAGGGTATTACTGATAGTAGCCTTGAGAAATCTGAAAAAGAGGAATTGTTGGGACAGGCTTTATTCTTCCGGGCATGGGCATATTTTCGTCTTGTGCGGGTATATGGTGGTGTGCCGTTGATTGATGAACCGCAAAATCCAATTATAGGTGACGATGGTGGAGTTAGTCTGGCAGTACCCCGGTCGACTACTAAGGCGGCAATTGATTTTATTTGTGAGGATTTGAGACTCGCATCTGAATATTTGCCAGCCCGTTGGTCAAAGCCGGCAGAGGATTTTGGGCGTATAACGTCCGGAGCAGCTTTAGCTTTGCAGGGAAGAGCACGTCTGCTCTATGCCAGTCCATTATTTAATCGAGCTGATGATGCAGATCGGTGGAACCAGGCTTATATATCCAATAAAGCGGCGATTGATAAATTGAAAGAAGGAGATTGGGGGTTGGAAAATCTTGGTACACCAGGTGTTAATGGCGCAGGATGGGCAAGTGTCTTTTCTACTTATGCCTCAAATGAAGCTGTTTTTGTAACTTTGTATAATAATGTAAAAACAGGTGTTGGCACAAATTATAATAAGAACAATGGCTGGGAGAACTCAATTCGTCCTATCAATACAGGTGGAGGCGGTGGTAAAGGTACGACTGCTCAAATGATAGACCTGTTTCCAATGGCGGACGGAAAAAGACCGGATGAACAAGGGAAATATCAATATGACGATCAATTGTTTTTCTTGAATCGTGATCCGCGATTTTATCGTACTTTTGCATTTCCTGGAGTGGAATGGAAATTTGACGGAACACCGGGAAATCAAGCAGAACATCCTGAACAGTATCCTTATGCTGGAAATAATTATGTGTTATGGAGTTATTCTTGGTACGAAAAGGCAGAAGATCAAGGGAAAGATAATCAATCTGGGTATGGTGCTGATGGATTAGGAGATAATAATAAAAGTATCTATATTCGTAAACGTTCTGATGATGCGGCTATTAATACTCCACTGTATATTTATGATGCGGCTAATTCCAGCAAGGCATTTCAGTATTCGGGTGCTCCTTATATGGAAATTCGTTATGCAGAGGTGTTGTTAAATTTTGCAGAGGCAGCATGTGGTGCTGGTCATTTGCAGGAAGCTTTGGATGCATTGAAACTGATACGTCAACGAGTAGGTTACACAGGTGACTGTGGTTTGGATGCTAATTTAGTTAGTAACCGTGCAAAACTGTTTGCAGCAATTTTATATGAACGTCAAATAGAACTTGCTTATGAAGGTAAGCGTTTTGACGATATGCGTCGTTGGTTGCTTTGGGATGGTGGAGCAGGACAAGAAGAGTTGAAATCCTCTTGGAAAGTAACAGGGTTTGATGGTAATACATGTACATACCTTGGCGTAAAACCTTTGAATGGACAACGTCGTACTGGAGCAGAAATATGTGTTGCAGATAAAGTTGGACAGGCCGAAGAAAAAGATGGAAAGGACCCGATTCTTGCTCAGAATATCAAACGTCCTACCGCTATCAATCTTATGCGTGATGGCGTACTTGCAAAAGAAGTAGGAGAGGATCAAGATCCTTCTGAAGTTCCTAATACGGCTATTGATAACTTGGCCGACTTTTATCGTGAATATTTACATCGGAAAACCACTCGAGTAGATGGTGATTTGGAATATACCATTTCTTTCCAACCTCATTATTATTTCATTGGTTTTAAAACCAATATGCAAGCTAATAATGTAACATTGGAACAGACTATTGGTTGGGCGGATTCACGTAATGGAGGTGCTAATGGAACTTATGATCCATTAATGGAATAAAACGAATCAGTCTGTTACAGATAGATAGGTTCAAATATAATAAGAGGGTGTCTACATACATTTAGACACCCTCTTATTTTTTTCTACAGAGTTTCAAACATTGAAAACTATTTATCCATACACAAAACTTTATTTCGAAAGAAGATGTACAGTAACGCATCGAAATTCTCAATCAAGAAGATGGGCCTTTCCCATTGGATACAACCCTGCACACACCGGAATTAGAAGAATGGAGACAGAAATATGTACAGATATAGAGATACGGAACAACAGTAGAAATCTGCCAACTTCTTTTTTGTATTTTATCGCTCATGTTTTTTTGTTATTACTGATTACAAATCTTTTCTTCTTTCGTCTTATTATTGTATTTTTGAATTAACAACTTCACAAAACCAAATAAAAATGAAGAAGAAACAGGTACTTTTAGCAGTTTTTGCTGCAACAATGTTGACTCCGACCGTTGCATGGGCGCAATACCCACAAATATCTGGCGAAGCCAAAGAAAACTATACAAAAATGATGACCGAAGAGCGGAAACGCTCTGATGAAGCATGGGCGAAGGCACTTCCAATAGTACAGAAAGAAGCGAAGGAAGGACGTCCATATATTCCTTGGGCTGGTCGTCCGTACGATTTGCCGCAGGCTGATATTCCTTCATTCCCAGGTGCTGAAGGTGGTGGTATGTACAGTTTTGGTGGTCGTGGAGGTAAAGTGATAACTGTCACAAATCTGAATGATCGTGGACCGGGTTCTTTCCGTGAAGCATGTGAAACTGGTGGTGCACGTATTATCGTATTTAATGTTGCTGGTATCATCCGTCTGGAATCTCCGATTATCGTCCGTGCTCCTTACGTAACTATTGCCGGACAAACAGCTCCAGGAGACGGTGTTTGTATTGCTGGAGAATCATTTTGGGTAGATACACATGATGTGGTGGTACGTCATATGCGT
This sequence comes from Bacteroides luhongzhouii, assembly GCF_009193295.2. NCBI lineage: Bacteria > Pseudomonadati > Bacteroidota > Bacteroidia > Bacteroidales > Bacteroidaceae > Bacteroides > Bacteroides luhongzhouii. The sequence continues at coordinate 3,984,780 of NZ_CP059973.1, forward strand.
TTCCGTCGTGGAGAAACGAAAGTATGGCATCGTGATGACTCTTTTGGAGGTAACCCTGTTGGTAATATAATGATCGACCACTGCTCCTGTACATGGGGATTGGATGAAAACATTTCTTTCTATCGCCACATGTACGACCCGAGTGAAGGACAATATGAAAGCAAAGACTTGAAACTTCCTACTGTAAACGTAACTATTCAAAACACGATCTCGGCAAAAGCGTTGGATACATACAATCATGCATTTGGTAGTACGTTAGGTGGTGAGAACTGTGCGTTTGCCCGTAACCTTTGGGCTAGTAACTCCGGACGTAATCCTTCTATCGGTTGGAATGGCATATTCAATTTCGTTAATAATGTAGTATTCAATTGGGTGCACCGTTCTTCTGATGGTGGTGATTATACCGCTATGTTCAATATGATTAACAACTACTACAAACCGGGACCTGCTACTCCTAAGGATTCCAATGTAGGACATCGTATCTTGAAACCGGAAGCAGGACGTAGTAAGCTGGATCATAAAGAATATGGGCGAGTATATGCCGACGGAAATATAATGGAAGGCTATCCTGAAATAACTAAAGACAACTGGAATGGCGGTATTCAGATTGAAGACCAGCCGAATACTGACGGATATACTGAATACATGCGTAGCTATAAGCCATTCGAGATGCCGTATATCAATATCATGGGAGCCAATGATGCTTATGACTATGTATTGAAACATGTAGGTGCGAATATTCCTTGTCGTGATATTGTTGACGAACGTGTGATTGAAGAAGTTAGAACAGGTATTCCTTATTATGAAAAGAAACTTCCTAAAGATGCATACGGCGATCTTACCGGTTTGTCTCCTAAATCAATGGGTGAGGACGGGCAATTTAAATATCGTCGTTTACCGAAAGATTCTTATAAGCAGGGTATTATTACTGATATTCGCCAGATGGGTGGTTATCCTGAATATAAAGGTACTCCTTATGTAGATACAGACGGTGATGGTATGCCGGATGAATGGGAAATTGCTAATGGCTTGAATCCGAATGACCCGAGTGATGCCAATAAGGACTGTACTGGTGACGGATATACGAATATTGAAAAATACATCAACGGTATCAGCACAAAGCATAAAGTAGATTGGAGAGATATGAAGAACAACTACGATACATTGGCTGAAAAAGGAAAATTAATGTAATTATGAAAAAGATACTGATACTATCATTGCTTTTTATATCCGGTTGGATGTCTGTACAGGCAGTCGACTTAAATAAAGAGAATCGTGATCCTGAATATGTAAAGTCTATTGTCAGCCGATCACAAAAGATCGTCGATAAACTCGGACTTACAGATGCGAAAATAGCCGAAGACGTCCGCAATGTCATAGCCAATCGTTACTTCGAATTAAATGATATTTATGAGGTACGCGATGCGAAAGTCAAGAAAGTAAAAGAATCCGGGTTGACTGGTGAGGCTAAAAATGAAGCTTTGAAAGCTGCGGAAAATGAAAAAGATGCAGCACTATATCGTTCACATTTCGCTTTTCCTGCCGATTTATCTCTCTTTCTTGATGAAAAGCAAATAGAAGCTGTTAAGGATGGCATGACTTATGGAGTGGTAAAAGTGACTTATGACTCACATTTGGACATGATTCCTACTTTGAAAGAAGAAGAAAAAGCTCAAATCTATGCTTGGTTGATAGAGGCTCGTGAATTTGCGTTGGATGCAGAAAATTCGAATAAGAAACACGCAGCTTTCGGAAAATACAAAGGACGTATCAATAACTATCTGGCTAAACGTGGATATGACTTGAAGAAAGAACGTGAAGAATGGTACAAACGTGTAAAAGCCCGTGGAGGTTCTTTATAATTAAAAAATAAGATACTATAAAAAGAAGTGAAATTCTTTCCCATTGTAAATGGTTAGTTTGTTTGATGGTGGAAAGGGTGGCTCGGAGAGTCGCCCTTTTATCGTATATAAATTTTGAATCTAATGATTCTTCTAGTATATTTGAGTACAAATGGCGCTTTCCATCGTCTCCTTTGTATAAAAGATACAAATATAGAATATACAAATGAAAAAGTTAAGAAATACATTAGCCGCAATAAGTCTTCTGTTTCTGGCTTCTTGTGGGGGGAACAAAGACTACTATGTGTTCACTTCGTTTCATGAACCGGCTGATGAGGGTTTGAGATACTTATATAGTGAGGATGGAATGCATTGGGACAGTATTCCGGGAGTTTGGCTAAAACCGGAATTGGGACAGCATCAGCTTATGCGGGACCCCTCGATGGTACGTACTCCGGATGGAACCTACCATTTGGTTTGGACTACAAGTTGGAAAGGTGATTTAGGATTTGGTTACGCGCATTCCAAAGATTTGATCCATTGGTCGGAACAACAGATGATTCCTGTAATGGCAGACGAACCGACTACTGTAAATGTATGGGCTCCGGAAATTTTCTATGACGACGAGAACGATCAGTTTATGGTAGTATGGGCTTCCTGTGTCCCCGGACGTTTTGAAAAGGGGATAGAAGAAGAGAACAATAATCATCGTTTATACTATATCACGACAAAAGATTTTAAAACCGTTTCGAAAGCAAAACTTTTATACGATCCGGGATTCAGTTCCATTGATGCCGTTATCGTGAAACGGGCGAAGAATGACTATGTAATGGTACTCAAGGATAACACCCGTCCGGAACGTAATCTGAAAATCGCTTTTTCCGATTCTATGACCGGTCCTTATTCGCCCGCATCCCAGCCTTTCACTGAATCCTTTGTAGAAGGACCGTCTGTAGAGAAAGTGGGAGATGATTATCTAATCTACTTTGATGTATATAAGAGGAAAATATATGGCGCTATGCGTACGAAGGATTTCCGGAACTTTACAGATGTAACAGAAGAGGTAAGCATCCCTGTAGGGCATAAGCATGGAACCATATTTACGGCTCCGGAATCAGTCGTAAAAGCATTGCTGGAAGAAAAGAAATAAATCCGGAAACAATTTAAATCAGAAATAAATCATGAACAACTCTGCTAAAATTCTTTTTGTACTGGTTGCCGGTTGGTTGACTACTACAGCCTTTGCACAAGATAGAATTCATTATACAGGAAAAGAATTATCGAACCCGGCTTGTCACGACGGACAACTGTCTCCGGTAGTCGGAGTACATAACATTCAGTTGGTGCGTGCCAATCGTGAACATCCCGATGCTTCGAACGGTAATGGATGGACGTATAATCACCAGCCGATGCTGGCTTATTGGAATGGACAGTTTTTCTATCAGTACTTGGCAGATCCTTCTGACGAACACGTACCGCCTTCACAGACTTTTCTGATGACATCGAAGGATGGATATCGCTGGACAAATCCGGAAATTGTGTTTCCTCCTTATCAAGTTCCTGATGGATATACCAAAGAGTCTCGTCCGGGTGTGCAAGCCAAAGATCTGATTGCCATTATGCACCAGCGTGTCGGATTCTATGTTTCTAAATCCGGCAAGCTGATTACAATGGGAAATTACGGAGTTGCTTTGGATAAAAAAGATGATCCCAATGATGGAAACGGTATTGGCCGGGTGGTTCGTGAAATAAAGAAAGACGGTTCTTACGGACCGATCTATTTCATTTATTATAATCATGGATTTAATGAAAAGAATACTGATTATCCGTATTTTAAGAAAAGCAAGGATCGTGAGTTTGTGAAGGCTTGTCAGGAAATTCTCGACAATCCGTTGTATATGATGCAGTGGGTGGAAGAAGCCGACCGTGAAGATCCTATCCTCCCGCTGAAGAAAGGATACAAAGCATTCAATTGTTATACATTGTCGGACGGACGTATTGCCAGCCTTTGGAAACATGCGCTTACCTCTATCAGTGAGGATGGCGGACATACTTGGGCAGAACCTGTGCTTCGTGCAAAAGGTTTCGTCAATAGTAACGCGAAAATTTGGGGACAGCGTTTAAGTGATGGTACATACGCTACCGTATATAATCCGTCGGAATTCCGTTGGCCGTTGGCTATATCTTTGAGTAAAGATGGATTGGAATATACAACATTGAATCTGGTGCATGGTGAAATCACTCCCATGCGTTATGGAGGAAATTATAAATCATACGGTCCTCAATATCCACGTGGCATTCAGGAAGGCAATGGGGTACCTGCTGATGGTGATTTGTGGGTTTCTTACAGTGTGAACAAGGAAGATATGTGGATTTCCCGTATTCCTGTCCCGGTGGAAATAAATGCTTCAGCACATGCGGATGATGATTTCTCTAAAAATAAATCAATTGCGGAACTGACTGACTGGAATATTTATTCTCCGGTTTGGGCTCCTGTTTCTTTGGAAGGTCAATGGTTGAAGTTGCAGGATAAAGATCCGTTTGATTATGCCAAAGTAGAACGTAAAATTCCGGCTTCTAAAGAATTGAAGGTATCATTTGATTTGAAAGCCGGCCAAAATGATAAAGGTACACTCCAGATTGAATTTTTGGATGAGAATGGAATCGCCTGTTCTCGTATGGAACTTACTGATGATGGTATTTTCCGAATGAAAGGCGGCTCCCGGTTTGCAAATATGATGAAATATGAAGCAGGAAAGGTTTATCATGTAGAAGCAGTCCTTTCTACTGTTGATCGTAATATTCAAGTATATGTAGATGGCAAGAGAGTAGGGCTGCGTATGTTCTATGCGCCCGTGGCTGCTGTCGAACGAATCGTATTCCGTACTGGCGTACCTCGTACATTCCCGACTGTAGATACTCCTGCCGACCAGACTTATGATCTGCCGAATGCAGGTGCGCAAGATCCATTAGTTGAATATGGCATTGCCAATGTGAAAACTTCTTCTACAGATAAGGATTCGTCTTCTGTGTTTTTAAAGTATGCTGACTTCAGTCATTATGCAGACTATTTCAATAGTATGGAAGACGAAAATATTATTCAGGCAATTCCCAATGCAAAAGCTTCGGAATGGATGGAGGAAAATATTCCTTTGTTCGAGTGTCCGCAACATAACTTTGAAGAAATGTATTATTATCGTTGGTGGTCAATCCGTAAGCATATCAAAGAGACTCCTGTTGGATATGGCATGACCGAGTTTCTCGTTCAGCGTTCTTATTCTGATAAATATAATTTGATTGCTTGTGCAATTGGACATCACATTTATGAAAGCCGTTGGTTGCGTGATCCGAAATATTTAGATCAGATTATTCATACATGGTATCGTGGTAATGATGGCGGTCCGATGAAGAAAATGGATAAGTTCAGCTCATGGAATGCGGATGCTCTACTGGCTCGTTACATGGTAGATGGTGATAAGGACTATCTGTTGGATATGAAGAAAGATCTGGAAACCGAATATCAGCGTTGGGAACGTACGAACCGTTTGAAGAACGGATTGTATTGGCAGGGTGACGTACAGGATGGTATGGAAGAATCAATCAGTGGGGGACGGAAGAAGAAATATGCCCGGCCGACAATTAATAGTTATATGTATGGCAATGCCAAAGCACTTTCATACATGGGAATTCTTTCCGGTGATGAGGGGATGGCTATGAAATATGGCATGAGAGCAGATACTTTAAAAAATCTGGTAGAAAATGAATTGTGGAATACACGTCATCAGTTTTTTGAAACGATGCGTACGGACTCTTCTGCGAATGTGCGTGAAGCAATCGGATATATTCCCTGGTATTTCAACCTGCCGGATACTACCCAAAAGTATGAAATTGCCTGGAAAGAAATTATGGATGAAAAAGGCTTCTCTGCTCCTTATGGACTGACAACCGCAGAACGTCGTCATCCGGAATTCCGTACACGTGGAGTAGGCAAATGTGAGTGGGATGGTGCTATCTGGCCGTTTGCTTCCGCACAGACATTGACAGCAATGGCTAACTTTATGAATAATTATCCGCAGACTGTATTGTCTGACAGTGTATATTTCCATCAGATGGAATTATATGTGGAATCACAGTACCATCGTGGTCGCCCCTATATTGGTGAATATTTGGATGAGGTGACCGGCTATTGGCTGAAAGGAGATCAGGAACGTAGCCGTTATTATAACCATTCCACTTTCAACGACTTGATAATTACAGGGCTGATCGGACTTCGTCCGCGTTTGGATAATACTATTGAAGTGAATCCCTTAATACCTGCCGACAAGTGGGATTGGTTCTGCTTGGATAATGTATTATATCATGGTCATAATCTGACGATTCTTTGGGATAAGAATGGTGATCGTTATCATTGCGGAAAAGGATTACGCATTTTTGTAGATGGTAAGGAAGTAGGGCAGGCGGATACATTGACAAGAATCGTTTGTGAGGATGTTCTTGAATGATCATTTATTAAACAAATAAAGATATATGAAAAGATGAATTTTAGAAATTATTTTCTTTTAATATTGCTTTGTCTACCTTGTATTGTACAAGCGAAAAATATAACAATCACTCGTCTCACCTGTGAAATGCAGGAAGGGTTTGTTGTGGTTGAAGGTGCACCCCGTTTGGGATGGGTGATGGAGTCACCGGAAAATGGGACACGACAATCTGCCTATGAGATTGATATTCGGGAAGCTTTTACAGGGCGTTTAATTTGGAATAGCGGTAAAGTCAATTCTTCACAGAGTCAGTTGATTGCAACGGAAGGAGTGAATATAGCTTCTGATACTCCTTTCAATTATAGTTGGCGTGTTCGTGTTTGGGATGAAACGGATACACCTTCTGAATGGAGTCGTGAAGCAAAGTTCCGCGCTGTTTCCTCAAAGTATTCCGAAGGAAAATGGATTGGAGCTATTACCCGACAAAATGCTCATTTACCGGAAGGGCGTAAGTTCCACGGTGGAGAGTTGAAGAAACCGGAAGTGAAAGCGGCTTGGGAAGCAGTGGACACTTTGGCAAAGAAAAGTATTTGTTTGAGAAGAACATTCCGAGTAGGAGATGAGACAGAAGGGGGTACAAACCGTAAACCGGGCAAGAAAATTGTGGAGGCTACGGCATACGTTTGTGGCCTGGGATTCTATGAGTTTTCTTTGAATGGTAAAAAAATAGGTAACAGTGAGTTTGCTCCATTGTGGAGTGATTATGATAAAACTGTTTACTATAATACATACGATGTAACGGAACAATTGCGACGTGGTGAGAATGCCGTAGGAATCTTATTAGGAAATGGATTCTATAATGTGCAGGGGGGACGTTATCGCAAATTACAGATCAGCTTTGGGCCTCCCACACTTTTATTTGAGCTGGTCATTAACTACGAAGATGGAACATGTACAACGGTTTATTCTGATAATGACTGGAAATATGATTTTAGTCCGGTAACCTTCAATTGCATATATGGAGGGGAAGATTATGATGCGCGTCGTGAACAGCAAGGATGGAATCAGATTGGCTTTGATGACAGTCACTGGCGTCCGGTAGTCATACAGGAGGCTCCTAAAGGAGTACTTCGTCCACAGATGGCGGCTCCGGTGAAAATCATGGAACGGTATGATATTCAAAAAGTAACCAAACTAAATGCGGAACAAGTTGCATCAGCTTCTGTATCAACTAAGAGAACAGTCGACCCTTCTGCTTTTGTGTTGGATATGGGACAGAATCTGGCTGGCTTTCCGGAAATAACAATACGTGGTAGACGGGGGCAGAAAGTAACTTTGATTGTAGCTGAAGCATTGACAGAGGAAGGTGCTTGCAATCAGCGTCAGACAGGGCGTCAACACTATTACGAATACACTCTGAAAGGGGAAGGAGATGAAACCTGGCACCCTCGTTTCTCTTATTACGGTTTTAGATATGTTCAGGTAGAGGGTGCTGTCTTAAAAGGGCAGAAGAATCCGCATAAATTGCCTGTATTAAAGAATATTCAATCCTGTTTCGTATATAATTCGGCCAGGAAAGTTTCCACTTTCGAATCATCCAATCAGATATTTAATGCTGCCCATCGATTGATTGAGAAAGCGGTTCGCAGCAATATGCAGTCTGTGTTTACAGATTGTCCGCATCGTGAGAAACTTGGATGGCTGGAACAGGTACATCTGAATGGTCCGGGTTTGTTGTATAACTATGATTTGACAGCTTATGCTCCGCAGATTATGCAGAATATGGCAGATGCACAACATGCCAACGGAGCTATGCCGACAACTGCTCCGGAATATGTGATTTTTGAAGGTCCGGGGATGGATGCTTTTGCCGAATCTCCGGAGTGGGGTGGTTCTCTGGTTATTTTCCCTTTTATGTACTATGAGACTTATGGAGACGATTCATTGATTAAGAAGTATTATCCGAATATGCGTCGTTATGTGGATTATCTCAAGACTCGTGCAGATAAAGGTATTCTTTCTTTCGGATTGGGAGACTGGTATGATTACGGAGATTTTCGTGCGGGATTCTCACGGAATACACCGGTTCCATTGGTGGCTACTGCGCATTATTATATGACAGTCATGTATTTGGTACAAGCTGCGAAAATGCTAGGTAATGACTTTGACATTCGTTATTATACTTCGCTGGCACAGGATATAATGGCCGCATTTAATAAATGTTTTCTTCATAAGGATACGGCACAATATGGTACAGGAAGCCAATGCAGTAATGCACTTCCGCTATTCCTCCAAATGACGCAAGATGCAGAACTGAATGAGAAAGTATTTATGAATCTGATAAAAGATGTAGAAGCACATGGCAACCGTTTGACTACCGGTGATGTGGGAAACCGTTATCTGATTCAGACATTGGCGCGTAATGGAGAACATGAACTTATTTATAAGATGTTCAATCATGAAGAAGCTCCCGGATATGGTTTCCAGTTGAAATTCGGCGCTACAACTTTGACCGAGCAGTGGGACCCCCGTCAAGGTTCTTCCTGGAATCACTTTATGATGGGACAGATTGATGAATGGTTTTTTAATTCACTGGTCGGTATTCGTCCATCTACTACTCCCAAACAAGGTTATCAGAAGTTCATCATTGCTCCCCAACCTGTGGGAGATTTGAAATATGTCAAAGCGTCGTATGAAACTTTATACGGTACCATTACTGTGGACTGGACTTGTGAGAATGGGATTTTCACTTTAAACGTGTCTGTTCCAGTGAATACTACCGCTGTCGTTTACCTCCCGGGAGAAAAAGAACCGAAAGAGATACAGAGCGGAACATATCAATTGGTTTGTGCAAAATGAAAGAACCTTTTTGTATATATTTGTAGAATTAAAAAACAATGTATTAGCATGATTTTTTAGAAGGTAACAATGAAATTATACTTTAATAATATCGATTATGAATTTACGAACAACTCTTATCGTCTTTCTTTGCTTCTGTGCAACAACAGTTCTTCGTGCCGAGCGTGTAGATATGCTGAAGGCCGGTGCAAAAGCAAATGGTAAGGCTCTTAATACAAAGCTAATCAATTCAACGATTGACCGTCTGAACCGTGGTGGCGGAGGTACTCTTTTCTTTCCTGCCGGGACTTACCTGACGGGGAGTATCCATCTGAAAAGTAATATTACACTGGAGTTGGAAGCCGGAGCTACCTTGCTCTTTTCCGATAACTTTGATGACTATCTTCCTTTTGTCGAGGTTCGCCATGAAGGAGTGATGATGAAAAGTTTTCAGCCTTTGATCTATGCGGTAGATGCCGAGAATATTACGATCAAAGGAGAAGGAACTTTGGACGGACAAGGAAAGAAATGGTGGATGGAGTTCTTTCGTGTCATGATTGATTTGAAAGACAATGGCATGCGTGATGTGAATAAATATCAGCCGATGTGGGATGCAGCAAACGATACGACGGCGATTTATGCTGAAACGAACAAGGATTATGTAAGTACATTGCAACGTCGCTTTTTCCGTCCTCCGTTTATTCAGCCCGTTCGTTGTAAGAAAGTAAAGATTGAAGGAGTGAAAATCATAAATTCTCCCTTCTGGACGGTCAATCCGGAGTTTTGCGACAATGTAACCATAAAGGGGATCACCATAGATAATGCGCCCTCACCAAATACGGACGGAGTGAATCCGGAATCCTGCCGCAACGTACATATCAGCGACTGCCATATATCAGTAGGAGACGATTGCATCACAATCAAGTCGGGAAGAGATGCGCAGGCCCGTCGTTTGGGAGTACCTTGCGAGAATATCACTATCACCAACTGCACCATGCTTTCCGGTCATGGAGGCGTTGTTATCGGCAGCGAGATGAGTGGGAGTGTGCGTAAAGTTACTATTTCCAATTGCGTGTTTGACGGAACAGATCGTGGAATCCGTATTAAGTCGACCCGTGGAAGGGGAGGAGTCGTTGAAGATATTCGTGTCAGCAACGTCGTAATGAGCAACATTAAACAGGAAGCTGTTGTATTGAATTTGAAATACAGTAAAATGCCTGCCGAACCTAAGAGTGAACGCACTCCGATATTCCGTAACGTACATATCAGCGGAATGACTGTGACAAACGTAAAGACCCCGATCAAAATAGTGGGCTTGGAAGAAGCGTCGATATCTGACATCGTTTTGCGTGATATTCATATTCAAGGAGGGAAACAGAAATGTATCTTCGAAAATTGTGAACGTATCACGATGGATGACGTAATCATCAATGGTGAAAAAACAACTAGCATAAATTAAAAATAAATGAAACGAATCCTTTTTACTATGCTTCTTGCCGCATCTCTTTCGGCCGAAGCCCAGACGCAAACATACGAGACGGAATTTGCCCGTCCCTTGAATGAAGTACTGACGGATATACAGAACCGTTTCGGAGTCCGTTTGAAATATGACATTGATACGGTGGGAAAAGTGCTGCCTTATGCCGATTTCCGTATTCGTCCTTATTCCGTGGAAGAATCCTTGACGAATGTATTGGCACCTTTCGATTATAAATTTGTTAAGCAGAAAGGAAATATGTATAAGCTGAAAGCATACGAGTATCCACGTCGTACAGATGCAGACGGAGAGAAGATGCTGGCTTATCTGAATACACTTTATACAGACCGACAGTCTTTTCAACTTCGTGCCGATTCTCTGAAAAAAGAGGTACGTCAGCGTTTAGGTATCGATACTTTGTTGGCTCAATGTGTCAAAACCAAACCTATTCTTTCAAAGATACGTAAGTTTGATGGCTATACCGTGCAGAATTTCGCGCTTGAAACACTTCCCGGATTATACATTTGCGGTTCTATCTATACGCCCCAATCGAAAGGAAAACATGCGTTGATAATCTGCCCTAACGGACATTTTGGTGGCGGACGTTATCGGGAAGACCAACAACAACGTATGGGAACTTTGGCACGTATGGGAGCTGTTTGTGTAGACTATGATTTGTTCGGATGGGGAGAGTCGGCTTTGCAAGTAGGCAGTGCGGCACACCGTAGTAGTGCGGCACACACTATTCAGGCAATGAACGGCTTACTGATTCTTGACTACATGCTTGCTTCCCGTAAGGACATTGATACCAGCCGTATCGGTACGAATGGTGGTTCGGGTGGAGGTACCCATACTGTATTGTTGAGCGTATTGGATGATCGTTTCACCGCTTCAGCTCCGGTGGTGAGCCTGGCTTCTCACTTCGACGGTGGCTGTCCCTGTGAAAGCGGAATGCCTATTCAATTATCTGCAGGAGGAACCTGTAATGCGGAATTAGCCGCTACTTTTGCTCCTCGTCCGCAACTGATTGTATCGGATGGTGGCGACTGGACGGCCAGTGTTCCTACTCTTGAATTTCCTTATCTGCAACGAATCTATGGATTCTACCAGGCAAAAGATAAAGTAACGAATGTACATCTTCCCAAAGAGAAACATGACTTTGGTCCGAATAAGCGGAATGCTGTTTATGACTTCTTCGCAGAAGTATTCAAATTGGATAAAAAGATGTTGGATGAAAGCAAGGTCACCATTGAACCGGAATCCGTTATGTATAGTTTTGGCGAAAAAGGAGCTTTGCTTCCCGAAGGAGCCATCCGTTCATTTGACAAGGTAGCTGCTTATTTTGACAAGAAGGCTTTTGCTAATTTAAAATCAGATGCTTCTCTCGAAAAGAAAGCCATCGACTGGGTAGCTTCATTAAAGTTGGACGATGATAAAAAGGCAGGTTTTGCAGTAACTGCCATTTATAATCATCTTCGTAAAGTGCGTGACTGGCACAATGAACACCCTTATACAACAATCCCCGAAGGTATCAATCCTCTGACAGGCAAACCGCTTTCTAAACTCGACCGTGAAATGATTGCAGATTCCGCTATACCGAAAGAAGTGCATGAAAGGTTAATGAAAGATTTGCGCAGAGTATTGACGGAAGAACAGATTGAACAAATCCTGAATAAATACACGGTAGGTAAAGTTGCTTTTACCTTGAAAGGTTATCAGGCCATTGTGCCCAATATGACGGAAGAGGAAACGGCTTTCGTCTTGGAACAGTTGAAACTAGCTCGCGAACAGGCTATTGACTACAAGAATATGAAGCAGATATCTGCTATCTTCGAAATTTATAAAACCAAATGCGAACAGTATTTCAATGAGCATGGTCGAAACTGGCGTCAGATGTTCAAAGATTATGTGAATAAGCGAAACGCAGAAAAGAAAGCTCAAGAAAAGAAATAAAATGAGGGTAAACCCTTAACCTTCTACATAACCGGAAAATCTCCGGGATAATAAAAGAATATAATAGAGCTATGCTTTGCAACTGACAAAGCATAGCTTTATCATATCTAAAGCATAGCTTTAGCTCTCAAAAAACACTACTATAACTTATTTCTTCACGATTACTAAACATCTTTTTCGCAGGAAATGTGTTATTTTGTAGATGGCTAACAGAAATATATATGATATGGATAAGCAAAAAGTAGCATTAGTCCTTTCTATGGGGGGAGCACGTGGAATAGCACATATAGGAGTAATTGAAGAATTACTTCGTCACAACTTTGAGATTACTTCCATTGCAGGAAGTTCTATGGGAGCAATGGTAGGAGCAATGTATGCTTCAGGAAAAATGGAAGAATGTAAAGAATGGCTGTTTAGTTGGGACAAACGCAAGATGTGGGAATTGGCGGATCTTACCTTAAGCCGGGATGGATTAGTGAAAGGTGACCGTTTTATTAAAGAACTGAAACAAATTATTCCGGATATGAATATCGAAGACCTGCCTGTCCCTTATGTAGCGATGGCTACGGATATTGTCCGCGATCAGGAAGTCAGGTTTGACAGAGGGAGCTTACATGAAGCTATTCGTGCGTCTATTTCTATCCCTATGCTTTTCCGTCCATTAAGAAAAGACGGTATGGTATTGATTGATGGAGGTATTCTGAATCCTCTTCCATTGAGTCATGTGCAACGCACTGAAGGAGACATTCTGATAGCTGTCGATGTGAATGCACCCATTGAAACCGGAAAGAAAAAGAAAATATCTCCTTATAATCTGTTGACAGAATCTTCGAGAATGATGATGCAACAAATCACTCGTTACCAGATAGAACGTTGTCAGCCGGATATCTTAATTCAAATTTCCGGCGATACGTATGATATGTTGGAGTTCCATCACGCAGTTTCGATTGTGAAGACAGGAGCGGAAGTTACTCGAAACGTGTTGAAAGAATCTCTTGGCAATGATTAATCATGTGGTTGATGATCTCCATTCCTTTTCTTCGGGGTATACGGATACTTTCACCAACCGCCAACATATCTTCAATATCCGGATTTCCTTTGTTATTTGCTGAAGTAGCATGTTCACCGTGATACCCCTCTTTACAGAGAGTTAAATCATAAGCAGGTGCTAATGACCATTTTCCTTCGCGACAAATAAAACTGAAATTTTTGACATGGTCGTCTTTGTTATCTGTTAGTACATTAAATACCATGCGTTGGAACATTTCATCAACTTGTTGTGAATCTTGTGTCAAATATCCTGTTAAGTGTAGCAATACTTTGTAATCTAGTTTTGGATTTGATATTGATTCATTGAGTAACGCACCAGCAGTAGCAATGTGTAGTCGTTTTCCATTCTCTATATCAAAACGCTTGCTGGCAAAATATTTGCCATCTAATAACTTGTAGTCAGGAACATTTATTCCACATTTACGGGCTACTTCATTATATTTATATTCCATTCTCCCCATATCTTTCGGATCATATGTATGGCGGAATTTCACTAACCATGCACCTTCACAGTCATGCCACAAGCATTTAGGACGGCAGCCACCGGAATTACCACTATTGAAATATAAAATATCTTCGCCTTCTTCAGATTTTTCTGAAAGTACTTCCAGAGCCATATGTTGTAAGTTGTCCAAGTCAGGTAGAGATTTTTCTTCTCCAATATAAGATTCCGGCACGTAACTAAGTGCTCCCATTCCCGAAATTCCCACTATACTTAATCGCTGAATAGGTGTAAGCAAAGCATCATTTATACCTTGTTTTTTGAGTAAACGATTCAACAAATAACGACCATATCCATCAGGGAGACTATCCTCAAATATTCCAAAATTTCCCCAGAAAGGTTCTGGTTTGGCGATGAATAAACTAGATTCTAATGGTAAGTCTAATGGAGAGATAGAAAAGCCTGATATCAGCCATTTCTTATCATACTGGAAAGCGCAGCATCGGTTATCGTGTGTCATGGTAAGTTCTCCTATCTTTTGATCACGATAAAGTACTGATAACTTATTTACTAATTTCATTTCTTCCTCGTTTCCTGTTTTTATTTTTATTGATAACGTCCAATTCTTCCATTGTACTGTAAAGTGGTTCTGCAAGAAGTGCCTTTACGTCTTTGGAATATCCTAATGCTTTTGCTAATGCCACATAAGAGCTCAATGAAATAGAAAACTTCTGTTCAAACTTAGCTATAGTGGGAGAAGGAACGCCACTTAACTTGGATAAAGCATCTCTTGAAAGTCCTTTCTCCAATCGCCTCTTTTGTAAATTGCAGGCAAGTAACTGCAGAATATCTTCGGGCGTATCTATATCAAAGTTGTATAATAAAGACATATCATTGTATCTGATAAGTAACAAATATGATTATAATAGATATTATTATATCTGTTACAAAGATAGTGTTTCACCTTGATTTATTCAATAAAAATAGCAGAAAAAGTAGCCCAAATAGCTTTTTAGTTCTGTTCTTACAACACGGATATCAGATAACTCGTAAGGATAGAGAAACTATAAGAGACAAGTGTGAATATGTAGTATATAAAAAATTAGCCACTCTTTCAAGGCTATCTTTTACTTTATATGAACAAGGACGTCCTGATTTGATAGCGGAATTATTTAATTCTGTTGATTCTTTTATAAAGTCAATTTATACTATTGAGTCTTTGTTATCTTCGGTATATTTTGAATATAAAACCAATGTATGGCTTTGTATTGCTAATAACGCAATTACTAATTATAGAGATTATTGGATATTTTGTGAGGCTGCATTGAAAAAATGCGGAAAATGGGAGGAGTTACTATATCCACAGTTGGAAGTGCCTGATATTCGTATAAAAGGAAAAACAGTTAGTCTTTTAGAACAGGCTGATTCTATTTTTAAGAAATCGGAACTATCAGACACTTTTAGTTCTTTGGGTTATGCTATAAGAAAACAGCGTCCGGCATGGGGATGCAACGATATAGAAGGTAGAACAGCTGAAGAAAAGGTTTTGTCATTATGGAATACTCTTCCACATGATACTTTTTTGATGGCACTACTTTGTCTCAATTCTGGAGATTCACATATTATCCTTGAGCAATTAAAAGAATATGCAAGGACTGATGTTCTGGATATTTTATACAGCTCGGAGATACATCCCAAATTGCAAATAGGATTAGAAGCCGGAACAGTGGGTAATTTGGATTTTCTTTTTTCATTATGGGAATTAGGATATAGATATCATACCCACCAGGAGTGGCAGGTGCACGGAAATATAACAAGTACTAAACAAATGAAACTTTATTGTTTAGACAAGTTCTATGATATGAGTTTAGATATTGATTTGAAGGAGATAATGAATAGTATTGCTCTTAGAGCAATTTGTATGGTAGAAGCCATTAAAACCAATGATTTGTTCTGCACTGGTAATCCTAATTGGAAATCATATATAAATGGAGTACGTGGTGCAACTTTACAACATCCATTAAATCAATATTGGGGATATATTGATATGGCTTTCGATGCTTATCATTTTACAGATGGGCGGAGTATGAGGAGTTATCTTTCTCAAAAAGAACCCGGGATAAAATTAGAAAAGGGCTCTGAAAATATAGAAATAAATTCAGCTATTTACAAAGCTTTATCTGTTTTGTATCCAGAAGTATATAACATGAATTCGTAATGATATTTATGTTGCGTCCGAAGATATATAAATCATCTTTTTCGTCATTCCCCCATCAATAGTGATGTTTTCTCCATTGATGAAATTATTGTTTCCTTCGCAAAGAAATAAACACATGCGGGCAATATCTTCCGGTTTACCTACCCGGCGTGAAGGATGCTGTGAGTGGTCTTTCGGTTGGAGTTGATCATAATCATGAGTCTGTATCCATCCCGGAGCAATCGAGTTTACTGTGATATTCCATTCAGATAAAGACAAAGCCAATGCATGAGTCAAAGAATAGATACCACCTTTCGACGCTGCATAACCTTCACTTCCCGGTTCACTCATCAGATAACGTGTAGAGCAGATATTTATAATTCGGCCGTATGGGTTAGGAGAGGGCTGATTTTTACGATGGATGGCAAGCAGTCGGGAAGTGATGAATACAGGACGCAGGTTAATAGAAAGAATTTTGTCGAAATCCTCTACACTTGTTTCTGTGATAGAAGAAAATTTGCTGATACCGACGTTGTTGACAATAATATCAATATCGTTCCATTCGGCAAGAATGGTTTGCATACAACTTTCAAGCGCGTTTTTATCACTTACGTCGACTTTATGGAATATAGCCCCAGTTGCCTTCGCAGTCTCCTGTCCCGATGTTTCGTTTATATCACAAAAGGCAACTTGATTTCCAGCCAGGCAAAAAGCTTCTACTATTGCTTTGCCTATTCCTTCCGCTCCGCCTGTTATAAATACTCTTCTTTTTGAGTCCTTCAGTTTTGAAACCGTTGAAGTGTGAGACTTCGATTCAGCCGGACGTACTGTTGTTGGTTTCTTCTTACCATATTTTTGTGCTTGTTTCCAAGCAGCTTTTCGGGCTTCGTATTGTTCCTGTTGTCTTTCTATATAATTATCTGCCATCGTTATTTTTTATTTATTGGCAAATGTAAAGTATAAAATGGATAAATACAAGAATCGACCGCTCTTTTGCGGACAAAGGAGCGGTCGATTTCATTCAGATGATCGTTCAAAATTTAAAACTTCGTTGGATCTATCTCTGCATATTTAATTCGTTGACGGCGCCAAGTGTAAATGGCATGCAGCTTCCCGTCTTTCCCCTGAATAATGCTAGGGTAAGAGTACTGGCTGATCGGACTATCTTCTAATGTAAGAACAGGCTGCCAATTGATACCATCTTTTGAAACGGCCACACAGAGCGGAGTACGCGGACCTTTCGGAGTTCCGGGCAATGTAGAGAAATTATTGTAAATAAGGATATGTCTGCCGTCTTTCATAGTCACGGCATCCGTACCGGAATTATTATTCGGGACATCCAGCAGCGTAACTTTACTCCATGTATCGCCATTATCACTACTCCATGCGGTTGCTACCTGTGCATTACGTGTACGGCAGAGTATCTGTAATCTTCCGTCTTTATGCTTCAGAATACTGGGTTGTATTGCATAAACAGGTTTGGCTCCTTCTCCTTTGATCGCTTCTCCGCCTTCCTGATCATCTACATTCACACCTCCCTTTTTACGATTTTGGGTGGGGACAGATAACTCGGCATCCAGTGGTCCGACCATCTTCCAGGTCTTGCCTTTATCATCGGAAATCTCGAAATGGACACGCCATCCGTTACTTCCTTCCGTACTGGAAGGACAGATGATACGTCCATTGATATATTCCGGTTTATTCTTAATAGGTCCCAGAAAACCTTTCGGAAGCGCTTCGCGTTTGCTCCAAGTCTTTCCTCCGTCACGTGAACGGACAAGCCATCCTGTCCAGTCGCTTACTTTCAAACCTATTTTATAAAACAGAATCAGGTCACCTCCGGGAATCTGGAAAAGAACCGGGTTCCAGCAAGCTTTTCTGCGGGCAATAAGTGTTCCTTTTGCATCTTTCACCGGGGTACAGGTAGAATCGATTCCGGCCAATACTGCTTGTGAGTCTTTGAGTGAAAACACTCCGTCGGCAGCAAGTTTGGGGGCGGTCCATTCTTTTGAGCCTTTAGGCTTACGACATACCCAAATGCAACAATCTGGATTGCGTTCTTTGGTCCCTCCGAAGAAAGAAGCTACGAGGTCGCCATTTTTCAGTTCTACTATCGTAGCTCCATGACATTCGGGGAAAGAAGCGTTCTCGTACAGGAACTCATCAGTCAGAATAGCCGTATTCTGTGTGGGAATATCTACACTGAAATGATATTTTCCCGATCCGATTTTTTCTTTCCGTCCATCCGGAAGATGTACTTCCCCTGTCGTATTGGCGGGAAGTTCGATATCCCATTCCAAATGTGTGGGAGTCTTTGTCCATCGGCTGGTTATTTTTCCGTAGATACTCATGTACGATGCATCCACGTTACTCAACTCCTGAATTTCAAAAGCCGGTTGGAAGACGATATGTTTGTAACCGGACTTCCAGCGGTCGGCACGGATACCTGCCAGGTTATTGAAACACCACGGCAATAAATCACCTAAAAGCATCACGTGATTACCGCTATTCATTTCAGGATTTGCCGTATCACCGTTCCATAACTCCCAAATAGTGGTAGCACCTTTTTCAACCATATATCCCCAGGAAGGATATGTCTTATTGGTAGCCAATAAATAAGCTACATCAGCATGGCCGCGACGGCTCAATTCACGCAATAGCCATTGTACACCGATTACTCCGGTACTTATATGTCCCTTGTTGGTTGTAATAATGGAAGTTACGGCATTTTTAGCCACTTCATTGATGCAGTTCTTAGGCACCAGGCCAAAAGCAAGTGGCAAGATATTGGCAGTAACTGTGTTGTTACCATAGAAAATACTATCCGGATATAAGGTATGTCCCGGTACGGGAGAAGTGCCTTCCTTTACGTGAAGAAAACGGGCATTGAATGCATCTTTCATGCGATGTTCCAAATCTTCCCATTCTTCTGCATCAGCTTTCAGTCCTTGCAGGCTTGCAAAGCGGTGCATTAGTTGTAATACCTTTAGATAATAAGCGGTTGCGATCAAAGCTCCGTCAGTCTTGCGGGAAGGGTCCTTGCTATGAATTAACTCCAGTGATTCAGGTGGAACGCACCAGTCACCATATTTATCTTTGGTGATGATAAAATCTTCTGTCATGTAGTATTCACGGATATGTGATACCCACTTCTTGATAGCCGGATAATTCTCTTCGATCGGACGTTTATCTCCAAAGTTCGTGAAAAGCATGTCGCAGGCCATTGGTAAAGCGGCAGGCCAGGTCACATTGTCCGAGTAGTAGTTCCAGTATGCCGGGGCTACATCAGGAATACAGCCATCTTCCCGTTGTGCTTCGCGGATGTCACGCGCCCATTTGGTATACATGGCATAATTATTGAAAAGCATACTTTCTCCCCAACAACCCATGGTACGGTCACCCAACCATGGTTGGCGTTCATTCCGTTGCGGACAGTCAATCGGCATTCCTTTGTAGTTGCTTCGGATTCCCCAAAATGCGTTACGGACAATCTTATTCAGAGTTTCGTCGGAACAGTTGAAAGTACCGGTATGCTCCATTTCATCTTCTACTACTTCGGCAACGAAATCTTCTGCCTTCGCATTCGGATAACCGCTGACTTCTACATAACGGAACCCATGATAAATAAAACGAGGTGCCCAGGTAGCGTCTTTGGTTTCGCGTCCGCTGACAACGTATACATCTGTAGAACGGGCATCCCTGAAGTTTTTCGTATAAAGTTCGCCATTGTCTTGCAGACTTTCTGCAAAACGGAGACGGATACTGTCACCAGTCTGTCCTTTTATCCGGAAACGTACCCAGCCCGCCATATTCTGACCGATATCCAGGATGTATTTGTTACCGAGCTTTTTAATAGAAACGGGTTTCATGGTTTCTGTAACTTTCATGCCCGGCATCATTTGTGCACGCAATGTTCCCGAAGGAATACTGACACGTTGGGCAGGTATCCAGTTTTTGTCATCATATCCGAATTGAGTCCAGTCTCCTAACTCTTTACGGGCATCGTATTCTTCGCCATCATATTCATTATTGCTACGGATAGGGCCTTCAGTAGTCAATTTCCATGAAGTGTTTGTAGCAATTGTTTCTTTGCTGCCGTCTGCATATTCAACAATCAGATTCAACCGAAGTTTAGGATAACCGAAAGTCGGTATCTTATATGGTTTATAGTTCTGACGCATCGTATAGAAGCGACCATTTCCGAGAGTTACTCCAATAGCATTTTCTGTCTGAAGCAGTGAAGTAACATCGTATGTGTTGTACAGAATTGTTTTCCGGTAGTCGGTAGGAGCAGGTGCCAGTACTTGATTGCCGATGCGTTGCCCGTTGATAAACAACTCGTACAACCCCATTCCGGCGACATGTACTGTGGCACGTTTCACACCTTTCTTTACTGCAAACTCTTTACGAAGATAACGGGCTGCCAAACGGCTCCATTGTGTTTCGCTGTCTCCGGGAGCGGCCCTGTCCAAGCCGATCCATTGTCCTTGCCAGTCTGCTTCATTAAATAGTCCGGTGGTCCAAAAAGCCGGAGCACTCCAATTCGTTGCACCTTTGTTGGTGTCTATTTTCACTTTCCAATAGTAGGGGGCATTGAGCTTTAATGTTTTCCCCTGATAAGTGATCCATTGGGAAGCGTCAGATTCAATCTTTCCTGAATCCCAGATATCTCCTTTTCCTTGTTCCAATAGCTCTGGGGAAGATGCAACAAGAATGTGATACGCAGTTTGTATCACATTCTGTTCATCCGATTCGATGCGCCAACTCAATCGGGGGTGGCGCACGTCGATACCTGCCGGATTTTTCAACAGCTCCGTTCGCAGGTCAGTTATACCTATGGCTGCGTATAGTGAACCTGCAAAGAGCAGAAGAAAGAAAAATGATACTATTCTTTTATTCATAAGTATGTTTTCATCATTCGTATATATAATAAATTTAAGCACGGATTGCATGGATTAACGTTGTTGTACCTATCTGTCATTCAGAAAACTGTGAAATCCGTGTAATCCGTGCTTAATCATATAAGTTTATTTATTCCATTTTTGTTGTGCATTTGGTAATTCTGTCCAGTCTTTCTCCACATAGTTCTTACTGCTGTCCACTACAATCAGGATATGATCGTTTCCACTGCAATAACCACTGTCGTGCTGGAATTTGTGCACTCCGTTATCAAATTCTCCGATGTATTCCAGTTTACCATCTTTTGTGGTGTACCACCAGGCATTCTTTTTTGCGCCGCTAATCTTGCTGAAATCAACTTCCATCGGACGTCCGGTATAGTTGTATACCATCAGATAATCATTTCCACGTGTAGCGATAGCACGGTCATAACGTTCTCCATTTTGTCCTGCGATGATAGACTGATCGGGTATGCGTTCGAAGAACGGGAAAGTCAACATCAGGTTTTTCAGATACTTCATCTGATTGTAGCCCGGATCATTCAAAGCATCATACCAAGGCTTCTTTGCACCGTAAGCACCACCCACACCCGGTTTGATAAATTGCATGATTGAGTTATGACCGTAAGTATGTCCGAAAGCCCCGGCAAATACGGACCAGTAAGCATAACGACGTACGTCATAATCCTTCCACAACAGTTCGTTTTCATCGTGCAGTCCATGAGGTATTTCTTCATAGATCGGTTCACCGTCAATCACAGGCTTCATGGGTTTCATGGCCAGGCTGCGTTCTACAAAACGCCAGTTATCTTCTTCCGTATTTTCTTCGATAGGATAGTCACCATCTCCGAAACGTTGTCCGTAACGACGATGTCCGCTTTGGAACATGTTGAAATCCAACCAGGGAGCGTTATTGAACCAAGTCGCGGAAGTTGTTCTTCCACGTGGATGGAATGTCATCAGGTGATTTTTGTCGATAGCTTTGATAGAGGTTGCCAAAGCTTCCCATTCAGCAGTTTTTACGTCACCACGGATATCTCCACCGATAAACCAGATAATATTCGGTTCATCCTTATAACGCTCTGCCAAAAACTTGCCGTATGCTTTTGCCTGTTCTACAGTCATCTCGCCCCGGTTCACCGGGCTTCCCCAAATGCAGACCATGCCGATATATTGTCCCTTCTTTGCTGCTGTACGGATGATGTAATCCATGTGATCCCAATAACCGTATACGCCTTTCTGATTAATGTTTTTGAAGTTATATCCGTCGATCATCGAATATTGTCCGTAGATATTCATAGACGGAACATTATTCAACGTTTGAACCTGAATCACGTTATATCCGCGACGTTTGCATTGTTCCAGATAATATTCGGCTTCATCCCGGTTCAAGCGTTCGGGCAATAGCCAACCGGTTTCTCCTAACCAAAAGAAAGGAGCGCCGTTTTCGTGTTTCAGGTAACGTCCCTCTTCAGAAACTACGAGTTTGCCGTTGTCCCAGGGGATATACGTCTTTTGTGTTTTCTTCTGTGCTGCAGCCGGAGTTGCCATTGTCAATAGCAGCAACAAAAGAGGAAGAATCTTGAATTTTCTCATTGTATTTTATCGTTTTTAGTTTATTTCTTTGTCATTTTCTCGTATTCAATAGCAGCCAAGATGAATGAACCTACCGATTTCGGATCATTTTCTATGATCGGTTCGCTGATATAATATTCAAATGAGCCGTCACGATATCTTTTTGAATCTCCGCCCAATCCTGCAACAGCACAGCAATTGGTAATTGTATAGCTGCCATCCTCTTCCAAACGGGTAAATGTCTTTACCATTCCATCAAAGGCTTTTTGTGTCGGTTCAATATATTCGTTACCAATATATCCTTTATTGATAGCTTTGGCAAGCGTATAGATAAACAGGGCAGTGGCAGATGATTCCAAATAATTACCTTCACGTGCTCCCTGATCGGTTACCTGATACCAGGTTCCGGATGGAGGATCTTGATATTTCACAATCGCTTTTGCCAATCCCTGCAGAATCTGTATAATGCTGTCTCGTCCGGCAGTTTCCTGTGGCAGAAAGTCCAGTACATCTACAATAGCTGCTCCATACCATCCGATGCTGCGACTCCAAAAATTAGGAGAGCAACCCGTTTCAGGATTTGACCATTTCTGTTCGCGACTTTCATCCCATCCGTGATAATAAAGCCCTGTTGCAGGATCATAAGTCTTGCTATTTATCAAAAGAATCTGTTTTGTTGCTTCGTCAAATAAAGCGGGTTCATTAAAAGTAGCCCCATATTGAACCAGATAAGGAGAAGCCATAAAGATTCCGTCCAGCCACATTTGATGAGGATATCTTAGTTTATGCCAAAATCCCCCCTCACTGGTACGGGGTTGCTCTGCCATTTGCTTGCGTAAAGTATCCATGGCTATTTTGTAGCGTTCATCTCCGGTCTGTGCGTAAAGATCGAAAAGAATCTTCCCGCCGTTGACATTATCAATATTGAATGAAAGATATTTCATGGTTTTGATATGTCCGTCAGTATCGATCAGACTATCTGCATAAATCTTGGCATACTCATAATATGCGCTGTCCCCGGTATGTTTCCATTCTTCCAACATGGATTTCACTACTAGTCCGTGGGTATATCCCCAACGCGGTTTTTTAGCTTTTTCAATCATCCAGGGTTCGGGGAAACGTTTCATTTCGGAGCGTGCCATGCGTTCACTCCATTTTTCCGTTTCTGTTTTTTGAGGTGCTGCGCAAGCTAGGAAACAAGCAGTTCCACAGGCGACAATCAGTTTTAATAAGTTTTTGTTCATATCGGTCGAGTTATTATTTTCCAATCAATACATATTCTTTTCCAGCTTTGGTAGGCAGATCATAGAGGTAAGTCTCTGCAATTTCCACTTTGTTCAAATTTGCCTTTTCGTTAATCAATGGCTCCGGAATGGTGGGGACTGCATAAAGAGGATTCGGATTTTCGCCTTTGGCACGCTTCAAAGCCTTACCTGTCAATGGATTGAGTGAACGTAAACGACAATTTCCTCCCTTATGAGATTTGATAACCAGCCGGCTGACTTTCCCGTTTTTCCAACTCAAATCAAGTTCGAAACCTCCACGGGCAATAATTCCTTTGATAGAACCTTCTTTCCAAACGGTAGGCAGTGCGGGAAGTAAATAAATAAAACCATCGTAACTTTGCATCAACATCTCTGCAATGCCCGCGGCACAACCAAAGTTTCCATCAATTTGAAATGGTGGGTGCGCATCAAACAGGTTAGGGTAGGTACCTCCTTTTTTCTTTTCATTGCGTACGAGAGTCAGCTGGTCAGTTATCAGCTTGTAAGCGTGGTTGCCATCAAGCAGGCGTGCCCAAAGACAGACTTTCCATCCCATGCTCCATCCGGTCGACGGGTCGCCACGATGAATTAGAGAAGTACGTGCTGCGTCGAATAGTTCAGGAGTACGGTAAGGGGAAATCTGATTGCTGGGGAAGAGTCCGTACAAATGAGAAATGTGGCGGTGCACGTCCTTCGGATCATCCCAGTCGAACATCCACTCTTGTAATTGCCCCCAATGTCCTACCTGCATGGGAGCCATTTCTTTGAGACGTTGCGT
Organism: Bacteroides luhongzhouii; assembly: GCF_009193295.2. Taxonomy (NCBI): domain Bacteria; kingdom Pseudomonadati; phylum Bacteroidota; class Bacteroidia; order Bacteroidales; family Bacteroidaceae; genus Bacteroides; species Bacteroides luhongzhouii. The sequence continues at coordinate 4,009,575 of NZ_CP059973.1, forward strand.
CAGATGAGAGGCAAACTCCTGATCTGTATCCAGTATTTGAGAAGCAGATATAATTGCTGTCCAAAGATCGAAAATCAATTGGTTGTCCATGGTGCATCCGGCAGCTGTGGTGGCTTTTCCATTACTTCCCGAATGTACATTTTCCGGTGAATTACTGGGGCAGACCACCAGCCAGTTGTGTACGGGCTCTTTCACCATAATTTCATCAAAGAAACGTCCGGACTCTTTCAGTATCGGATAGACGGAACGCAGAAATTCCACATCCCCGGTGTATAGATAACGCTCCCAAAGATGCCGGCAAAGCCATGCGCCACCACTGGGCCACATACCCGAAGGAGCTTTGTCAACTGCTCCTGTGATACGCCATATATCCGTATTATGATGTAACACCCATCCGTTGGCTCCATACATAATCTTAGCAGTCTCTTTACCTGTGTCACTCACTTCTTTTATCAGACGGAATAACGGTTCATTCAGTTCACTTAGATTCGTTACTTCCGAAGGCCAGTAATTCATTTCCAAATTGATGTTACAAGTATATTTGCTATCCCAGGAAGGGAATAATTTGTCATTCCAAATTCCTTGTAAATTGGCGGGTTGTCCTCCCGGTTGGGAAGAACAGATCAACAGATAACGTCCGAATTGAAAATAGGTGGCAACCAGGTGTGCGTCATTGGTGTTTCTGAAATTCTCCACACGTTTATCGGTAGTTACATTCGCATATTGATCCTCTCCCAAATCAAGAGAAACACGTGTCAGGTATTGTCGGTAGAAGTTAACATGATTCTTCTTCGATTCAATGAACGGATGAACCATTGCTTTTTCCAAATAGTTCTTTGCCCGCTCTGTCTGATTACCTGTGATGTCTTGATAATTGTTGAAATTAGTTGCAATGGATACATAGATAATCGCTTCGTCGGCTTTCTCTACAGAAAGTATTCCATCGGTACAAGCTATTTTCCCACCTTTATTTTTAGCAGTCAATCTGCCTTGAAATTCTACTTTCCCTTTCAATCCTTCATGCAAGGAAGAGACTCCCGAGAGTGTCACACAATTTTCCTCCTCAGAAGCGATCATAACATCCTGGTGAGGGGAAGTAAGCTGTGCATTGAAAGTAATTTGTCCGGGACGATTGGCGGTCAGTCGTACCATTACTACCTGATCGGTAAATGAAGTGATCGTTTCGCGTTGATACTGCACTCCGTCTACTTCATAACGTACGATTGCACGTGCGGAATCCAGACTTAATTCCCGATAATAGTTGGAATAACGTGTATGGCCGGGAAAAGCAATTCGCAGGTCACCAAAACTCTGATATGGCATTCCTGAATTAGTCTTTGCCATAATCTTTTCTGTGGCCAGTGTCTGTGCTTCAAGGTATTTTCCGGCAAAGACCAGCTCACGCACTTTCGGAATATATTCCAGTGCATCCGGATTGGCGTTATTATTGGGACGTCCCGCCCAAATGCTTTCTTCGTTCAGTTGTATTTGTTCTGTGCCTGGTGTTCCATATACCATGGCCCCCAAACGACCATTCCCAAGGGGTAATGCTTCGGTCCATACCTGTGCGGGACAGTCATACCATAGCTTGTATTCGGGTACAGAAGACTTCTGTTCCTGTGCCTGAATACAACCAACAGACATCGTGACGAACAGATATCCGATTAATCTCTTTTTATTCATTTCCTTCCAATTGCTTTTATACTTTTATAAAAAGACGATTGAAAGGGAATTTTGTACCCACTATGCGCGTAGTAAGAAGCAGGAATAATCAGAAGTTATTTATTCAATCTTTAGTTGCCATATTTTGAAATATACTTCCTATATTTGTCATTAGAATATTTAATAAAAAGAAATTATGAAAAGTTTTAATGTTACATCCATGTTTGTGATGCTGATGTTCTTGTGTATTACAGGCATACAGGCGCAGAGCGTTACTCCCAGTAAGAAGTATATCACGAAAGATTTGAATAACGTAGGTAATTTCAGTTCAATCAGGGTTTTAGGTAGTCCCGACGTTGAATATCGTCAGAGCAGTGGTTCTAAAACAACAGTTTCTATATATGGTTCAGATAATCTGGTCGACCTGTTGGAAGTGTCTGCTGTAAACGGAGTGTTACAGGTGAATATAAAGAAAGGCGTTAAGATTCTTAGCGGAGAACGCCGTTTGAAAGTGATTGCATCATCTCCTTCATTGAAGGAAGTAGATATTAAAGGTTCGGCAGATGTATATCTGAAAGGTACGATTAAAGGTTCGGATTTAAATCTGAATATAACAGGTTCCGGCGATATTGAAGCCGAGAATTTGCAATATACAAACCTTTCTACTTTTGTAAAGGGTAGTGGGGATATTGATGTGAAGAATGTGAAAGCCACTACTGTAAGGACGATAATTAGCGGTTCCGGTGATGTGAATTTGAAAGGCTCGGCTCAATGGGCTACGCTGACAGTAAATGGGTCCGGTGATATCAGTGCCGACAAGCTGACGGCTACTAATGTCGTTGCTACTGTTTCAGGCTCCGGCGATATCTCTTGTTATGCTTCTAAACAGTTGGATGCAAAAGTTAGTGGTAGTGGAGATATTGAGTACAAAGGAAGTCCCTCTGTTGTAAATAAACAAGGCAAGAAAGACTCAATATCCGGAAAGTAAGAAATTGATTCCCATCATAGAAAGCGGGCAAATATGCAATATATTCATATTTGCCCGCTTTTGTCATAAACAGGTGTGAGGTATGAGAGAATATATTATGTTAAAATACTGTAGATTGAAATACAATTAACAGGCAAATCTGTTCTAATCAATATGGAACAAGACCTATTGTCATTGCACAAATAAAATATTATTCAATTAAATCAAGCAATATATGAATTTAGACGAAGTTTTAAATTATCGTCGCTCCGTACGAGTGTATGATAAAGAAAAGCAAATAGACGCAGAGAAAGTGAAACATTGTTTGGAGTTGGCAACACTGGCTCCCAATAGTTCTGACATGCAGCTGTGGGAATTTTATCATATCACGCAGCCCGAATTATTGGCAAAGGTTTCAAGAACCTGTCTCGATCAGAAAGCTACCTCTACCGCCTCGCAGATCGTGGTTTTCGTTACGCGTCGTGACTTGTATTGGAAACGTGCAAAATTCGTTCTTGATTTTGAAAGAGGAAATATCCAGCGGAATAGCCCCAAAGAACGACAGGAGAAACGTATCAAGGACAGAGAACTCTATTATGGAATATTAATGCCATTTGTCTATGCCCGTTTCTTGGGACTTTTAGGACTATTCAGATTGCTTTTAGCTAATATTATCAGTATTTTCCGTCCTATGATGCTTGAAGTTTCCGAGAGTGATGTACGTGTAGTCGTTCATAAATCCTGTGCGCTTGCTGCACAGACATTTATGATTGCTATGGCGAATGAAGGTTACGATACCTGTCCATTGGAAGGGTTGGATAGCCGGCGGCTTAAAAGACTGCTAAAATTACCCCATGGTGCTGAAATAAATATGGTCGTCTCGTGTGGAATACGGAACGGGAACAAAGGAATTTGGGGTGAACGATGCAGAGTACCTTTTAAAGAGGTATATCATAAGCTTTCTTGATGCTATTCTCCCGTTGAAGAAAAAAAACATCAAAATGGAAGAAAAGCAGGCGACTGAAGCCTCTATTATGAATCCAAAAGATACCGTCTTATGATGAGGTATTCCTGTAAATCATGATCTGACTGTATTTATCTGAAGTCTATTATTTTCAAATTATATACGCGGTTTTATAATTCTACTTAATTTCATTATTTTAATGATTCAGTGGAACTATATTATCGTATGATTGTATTATTGGTGATAAAATATTTTACAAATACCGTATTCTTCCAAATGAAATGATAACTTTATAAATCTCCCCTTAATATTTCGGTAACAAACGATATCGTTACCACTTTTGATAGAAAACACCCATTGTTTTTGTTAGAATCCACCTCATGTGTGGACATTGAAAAGTTTATACTTGTGCCGGATTTAGACACGTTAAAAGGTCATCAAACGTGTTTTGCTGAAAATGTAAGTATTAATCAAATCCTATATAAGTATGAATGATTGTTACCTGAGTTTATTATTAAACTTTCGCGCTTTACTTTCTATAGATAGTGGAGCCAATTTAGTAAACAGTAAACAAGCTATTGGCGTAATTTTGCCTGATTTATCATTGCTTGGTTATGCAGTTCCTGTAGAGAGTTTCGGCATTGGGCTATTTATTATTTTGTTTGTGTATCTTGCGGTAGAGTATAATGTTCAGTTGTTGTCACATGAAAAACTTAAGATAGCCATGAACATGCTCCATACTACGCATACCCCATTGATACTGTTACGAAATCAATTGGAAGAACTTAAAACCGGTAATCTTCCCGAAGCGCTTTCCCAACAAGTAGAAGAGGCATTGGGGTATACCGAATGCATCATATATTGCAATCAGAATATTGTAACCCTCAATAAGGTAAACAAAAAAATACTTCCTAAGACATCAACGGCAAATTTGGAACTCTCTTCTTATATTACTTCTATTGTCAATCAATGTCGACCTTATGCTGATTCGCGCCGGATACAACTGACTGTCAGTGAATGTTCGGATTGCGTCAGTTGCAGGATCAATGAGAACATAATGACGGCAGCGCTTCAACATCTTATAAGCAAACTAATTTTGGTTTCCGATTTAGGCTGTTGCATATCAATCAATATAACACATACAATAGATTCCTGGCAGTTGCAGATTACTAATTGTGAGATAGCAGACAAAAGAGTAGGGAAAATGTTTCCTTTTATTCCGGTCATATTTCCCATATATGGGTATAGTGATTTGTGGACTGTAAGAAAAATCATTCGCCTGCATGGTGGAAAAATAAACGGATATAGACATGGCAAATCATTTGCTTTCCAAATTGTCATTCCAACAGATTGTCATTGCCGGAATCAGGAATGTTCGGCTATCAAACATTCTTCAACAAATACGAAGAATAAGGCTAAAAAATCTTCTGAAAGTGATAAAGATGGTATCCCGAATACTAAAACAAAAGATACATCCCATATCTTATTGGTAATGGCGGACGGGGCATTCAGGAATTATTTAAGGAAAGCCTTATCGCGGTATTTTCAGATTTCAGTTTTGAAAGATCCTGATTTGCTGAAGGATACAGTAGTCCGCCAAAATCCTGATGCTATCATTATTGACGATAATGTAAACGGAACAAATGGAGATGCACTCTGTTTCCGGATCAAAACAGATAAAATGATAGGGTATATACCGGTTGTCCTTTTGATAAGGGCCTTTGATAATGAAAGTTATCTGTCTCATTTAGGAAGTGGGGCGGATCGTTTGGAATTACGAACAGAAAGCATTTGCAGGCTAAGGGCGAACATACGTATGCTTGTAGAAAACCGCATGGTCTTGCGTGAACGGGTCAAATTGTTTTTGTCGGATGCTGTTTTTCCGATGGTCCCTACCAAAGAAGAAATGGAAACAGAAAATACGGATCAGATATTTATGGATAAAGTCAATAAAATTCTGGAAAAGAACATTTCTACTGATAAATATACAATAGATAAATTAAGTATTGATATAGGAATGAGCCGTACTGCTTTTTATAGCAGGATACGAGAGATTACCGGGAATCCTCCGGAAAATTATATCTATTCGTTCAAAATGGACAAGGCGCTTAAACTGCTGGCCTCCCAGCAGTACAACGTTTCGGAAATAGCAGGAATGCTGGGATATTGTGATGCTAAATATTTTGGAAAGAAGTTCAAAGACTTCTATCATGTATGTCCTACGGATTACATTAAAAGTATTATAGGGTAAAAGAATATATAGTACATATTTTCAGTTTAAAGATATAAACTAAAATATGTACTATTGTATTACTTAAGCAATATATCCAACATACCTTTCAGTGGAGCCAAAATGTCCGACTTGTCTGCGACCAGTCCACACAAGCAGGAGGAACTGCATCAGCGGATGAACGCTCGATACGGAAGCTGGGGATAGTAATAAACTATGTGACATTTTATTTCCTGTTAGGTCTTGCCTTTTTCGTTTTAACACCTAAAAAAGATTTGCTAATGAATAAATGTAGTATTTTTGTGGAAAATATCAAACTATGAATGTATTGGATTCTTATATACCACGAAAACTGCCGATTGTCGCTTTAATCTGCACGTTGTTCGTCACATACCCTAACGTGGTGTGGATTCCGTGGAATCTGGCACGGTTGAATGTTGGCGAAGAACCCGGCTTTTGGGCGTTCTTCGCTTTCCGCATGATTTATTTCTACGGCTTGTTCTATTTCCAGTTAAGATATAATGTGTGCAGGATAGGCAATATGTCGTTCACGGCACGTTTCGGGCGGAACTTTCTTTATACACTAGTTGGATGTGCCGCATTCGTCGGGTTGTCATACGGCTTGCCGTTGCTGGGCGTTCAGACCGGATATGTGGGCAACATACTTTTGTTCCAATTTTTTGTGGTGTGTCTGCTTTGCACTTTTATCGGGTACATTTCGGTACTGTATGACAGCCAGAGAGAAAAAGAGCAGGAGATAGAGCGACTCCGTATCGAGAATCTGCAAAGCCGCTGCGATGCCCTTGCCAACCAGATCAATCCGCATTTCTTTTTCAATTCGCTCAACGGAATATCTTCGTTAATCAGAAGAGAAAATGATGATAATACATTGCTTTATGTAACGAGGTTATCAGACATTTTCCGTTATATTCTGCAAAGCGACAAAAAAGGGATTGTGTCATTAGGTGAAGAACTGACATTCATCCGCTCTTTCATGCACGTGATGGAAGTGAGGTTTGAAGGCAAACTGACCTGTTCGATCGAAGTATCCGAAAAAGACCACGGACTGATGCTGCCTGTACTCTCGCTGCTGCCTCTTTTGGAAAACGTGACCGTACATAATCAGATAGACAGCGACCACCGGATGAATATCACCATCCGGATGAACGGTGACGAACTGGAAATATCCAATCCGGTATATCCCAAACTCGCCCCGCCCGACACGAACGGTATCGGTTTGCAGAACCTGCGTAACCGTTTCGGAATGATGATGAAGAGAGAAATCCGAGTGGAAACCGACGGTGACACATTTAATGTATATCTCCCGTTAAGGTAATAAAAGAAACCATGAGAGTATTGATAGTAGAAGATGAAACGGCGGCTTACAAGAATATGGTAAACGCCTTGCAGACAATAGATCCTACGATTGAGATTGCCGGTAATACGGAGAGCGTGAGCCGGACGGTGGAATGGCTGCAAAACAATCCGCAACCGGATTTGATATTCATGGACATACAATTGTCCGACGGTTCGGCTTTCATGCTTTTCGACCGCATGAAGATCGAGACACCGATTGTCTTTACCACGGCATACGACCAGTATGCCATAGATGCTTTTCGGGTAAACAGTATCGATTACCTGCTGAAACCCATCAAACCCGACGAACTGCAAAGAGCGTTGGACAAGTTTCGCCGCTGGATGCCCGCCGATATGGGCAGCTATCTTTCCCGTCTGATGGTGTTGGCTCCCAAGCCGGTGTACAAAGATAAAATATTGATTCCCCTACGGGATAAACTTTTGCCGGTAGCATTGGACGATGTGGCCTGTTTCTACACGACCAACAAGCAGACGCTTGTCTGCCTGAAAAACGGTGTGCAGTATGCGTATGTCAAGACGCTGGAACAAATCATGACGATGCTCGACCCCTCCCGTTTTACCCGGGCGAACAAGCAGTATATCATCGCACGGGACAGCGTGAAGGAGATCACTGTATGGTTTGACAGCCGCCTATTGGTAAAACTGAATGTAGAAACTCCCGAACCCATCTATATCAGCAAGAATCGGGCGCCAGAGTTCAAAGCATGGGTTGTACAAGAGTAATAAGTTTCCTTATCCTAATTATGACAGCTTCTCTCGGGGAGCTGTTTTTCGTTTTCATACAGCACTTTTCCGCGTTAATGCCGCTTTCTATATAATGTATATCACACCGCTATAACTTTGCATTCAAATAATTGATTACAAAGTTTATAGCAATGAAGAATCATAACTATTTCAGATTTGTCGGAGCGGTCGTACTCCTCTTGATTCTCTCCTCATGCGAGGAGGGGAAAGAGGGAAATACGGCTCCCAAGTATTACCCGACGGAGGTTCTCGCTCTCGTCAGCAGGACGGGACAAGTGCAGTATCCGGCAATCCTCAAAGGTCGCCAGAGTGTGGAGATTCGCCCGCAATGCAGCGGACTTATCACACGGATTTGCATAGAAGAAGGGGCTTGTGTAAAGAAAGGACAAGTCTTGTTCGTCATTGACCAGACTCCCTATCTTGCTGCCTTGAAAACCGCTTCCGCCAATGTGTCGCAAGCCGAGGCACGGCTGGCGACCGCACGGCTGACGCTCGACAGCAAGGAAGCGTTGTTCAAAAAAAATATCATTTCCGAGTATGAATGGCAGACAGCCCGCAATGACCTGAAAGCAGCCAAGGCAACACTTGAACAGATGCAGGCACAGTGCGAAAACGCCCGGATAGAATTATCCTACACCGAGGTGAAAAGTCCGGTGGACGGCGTGGCAGGCATGATTCCCTACCGGGTGGGCGCATTGGTGGACAGGAACATCACCGAGCCGTTGGTGTGCGTATCGGACACGGAAGAGATGTTCGCCTATTTTTCCGTTTCGGAGAGCGATGAATTGGCGAGGAGCGCAAGGCTTGGGACGCAGGAAATCGCTTTCCGTTCTGTCAATAGAGCGACCCCCGTGGCGAACGGAGTCATCGATGCCGTCAGCGGTACGGTGGACGCTCGGACGGGAACCATCAATGTTCGGGCAAGAATCTCCAACCGCGATAAAATATTGTATGACGGCAGCACAGGTACGGTGCTCGTTTCATCGGAAAAAACAGACTGCATCGTCATTCCTCAGACAGCCGCTTACGAGATTCAAAACCGCACATTCGTCTATAAGGTCGTGGACGGGCGTGCCGTCTCTGCGTCCGTCGAAGTGGAGGACATCGGCAACGGCAGGGAATACATCGTCCTGTCCGGTCTGAAAGCCGGCGACAAAATCGTGACTGAAGGCGCGGGACTGTTGCGCGAAGGAACGGAAATAACTGAAAGTATAACCGCCAAAAACGCTTTATGATGAACTTGCAGGCCTTTATCAACCGTCCGATATTGTCCGGCGTATTGTCGGTGTTCGTCGTACTCCTTGGCGTCATCGGATTAGTGCAACTACCCGTCGAGCAATTTCCGGAAATAGCACCGCCCACGGTCAGGGTGAGCGCTACCTACACGGGCGCCAATGCCGAGACCTTGCAGAAAGCCGTCGTCGCCCCGTTGGAAGAAGCCATCAACGGCGTGGAGAACATCAACTACATGACCTCCTCAGCCACCAACAACGGCACGGCCACCATCAACGTCTATTTCCGTCAGGATACAGACCCCGACATGGCGGCGGTGAACGTGCAGAACCGTATCGCCTCGGCACAGGGCGTACTGCCTGCGGAGGTAATCCGTTCCGGCATCACCGTGCGCAAAAGCCAGAACAGCACGGCTAAGATTGTGGCATTGTACAGCCCGGACAACAGCTTTGACCAGAAATTCTTGTACAACTACTTCAAGATAAACATTGAACCGCGACTGGCGCGTATTCCCGGTGTGGGCGACATTACGGTGTTCGGCTCCGACTACTCGCTACGCATCTGGATGGATGCGGAAAAGATGACTTCTTACGGTCTTGTCCCTGCCGACATCACCGCCGTATTGGACGAGCAGAATGTGGAGGCTCCCACCGGGACATTAGGAGCGGATATGGACAACACCTTCCAATATGTACTGAAATACCGGGGACGCTATGAAGACGAGGAGGATTTCGGTAATCTCGTTATCAAGTCGTTGTCCGACGGAAGTGTCCTGCGTCTGAAAGACGTGGCGGAAGTGGAACTCGGTGCATTGAACTATGCCACGAAGAACGAGTTGATCGGACATCCGGGCACGAATTGCATGATAGCGCAGGCACCCGGCTCGAACGCTAATGAAATCGTCGAGGCGATAGACGAAGTGATACGGGATGCCGCCGCCGAACTGCCCAAAGGAATGGAACTGGTCGATCTGATGAGCATCAAGAGTTTTTTGGACGCTTCCGTACACAACGTGATAGAAACCTTAATGGAAGCCATCCTGCTGGTTATTTTCATCGTGTGGCTCTTCCTGCGCAACTTGCGTTCCACGGTGATTCCCGCCGTGGCTATCGTTGTATCATTGATTGGAACATTTGCTTTCCTCTATTTTGCAGGAATGTCCGTCAATATGCTGACGCTATTCGCATTGGTACTCGTTATCGGTACGGTGGTGGACGATGCGATTGTCGTGGTCGAGGCCGTGCAGTCCCGCTTCGACAGTGGTTGCCGTTCTCCACGTCAGGCAACGGTGGAAGCCATGCAGGGCATCAGTCGCCCGTTGGTTACCACTTCATTGGTGTTCATGGCCGTATTTATCCCGGTCTGCTTCATTGGCGGTGCGACGGGCAAGTTCTACACGCAATTCGGTCTGACAATGGCGGTTGCCGTCTTGATTTCCACATTCAACGCACTCACATTCAGTCCGGCACTATGCGTACTGCTGATGAAACCGACCTCCGTCATGAAAAAAACGTCTCGTTTCGTAGCCGCTTACGATGCAGCTTTTCAGGGAATGACGCGCAAATACAAAAGCTCCGTGGTGTTCCTGCTCCGCCGCAAATGGTTTTCCGCCACGCTGCTGGCTGCCACCTGCGGCTTCTTCTATCTGCTGAATGTGACAAAGACGGGACTTGTGCCCGATGAGGATACGGGAACGATTGTGGTCGATGTGCAGGCAGCTCCCGGAACAAGCCTTGCCCAGACGGAACGCATCCTCAAGAACATCGAAGACCGGATAAAGGATACCCCGCAATTCCAAATTTATTCCAAGTCAATAGGGATGGGAATGCTTGCCGGGCAGGGACCTTCCAATGGCACATTCATCATCCGCTTGAAGCCGTGGGACCAGCGGACAGGTCGTCATGACGACAACCGTTCCGTTATCGACAACCTGTATCGCCGTCTGGCTGACATCACCGATGCACGTATCATGATCTTCGCCCAGCCCATCATTGCCGGCTATGGTGTGACCAACGGTTTCGAGGTGCATGTGCAAGACAGACGCGGAAGTTCGGTAGAAGAACTGCAACGTCACGCACAGGCATTTATTGCGGCACTGAACGAACGACCAGAAATCGCACGGGCGCAGACCTCTTTCGACAGCCGCTATCCGCAATATCGGGTGGAGGTGGATGCTGCCGTGTGCAAGCGGGCGGGCGTGTCGCCTTCGGAGGTGCTCAACGCTCTGTCCGGCTATATCGGAGGCGTCTATTCCTCGAACATCAACCGCTTTTCTAAACTCTACCGGGTGATGATGCAGGCATCGCCGGAGTATCGGGCGGATGTCCGTTCGCTCGACGGGCTGTTCGTGCGCACCGCATCGGGCGAGATGTCGCCCATCAGCCGCTATGTCACCCTGACCCGTGTCTACGGTTCGGAATCCTTGTCGCGTTTCAACCTCTTTCCGTCCATCGCGGTCAATGGCGCACCCGCTGCCGGATACAGCTCCGGGCAGGCTCTGAATGCCATCCGTGAAGTCGCCGCGCAGACGCTTCCGGCGGGATACGGCTACGAGTTCGGGGCGATGTCACGCGAAGAGGCTTCGGCGGGCAACACATCGGTTTGGGTATTCGGCATCTGCATCGTATTCATATACCTGATTTTGTGCGCCCTCTATGAGAGCCTGCTCATACCGCTTGTCGTCATTCTCGCCATTCCTTTTGGACTGTTCGGCAGCTTCCTTTTCGCCAAACTGTTCGGCATCGAGAACAACATTTATATGCAGACCGGTATCATTATGCTCATCGGTCTGCTTGCCAAAACCGCCATACTCCAGACGGAATACGCTTCGGAATGCCGCAGCAGAGGCATGAGCATCACGGCATCGGCTGTCGCCGCAGCGGTTGCCCGGCTTCGTCCCATTCTGATGACCTCGCTGACCATGATATTCGGACTGCTTCCGATGATATTCTCCACCGGAGTAGGCTGCAACGGTTCGCGCTCGCTGGCAGTGGGTACGATAGGCGGTATGCTGGTGGGTACGGTGTCTTTGCTGCTCTTCGTGCCGCTTCTGTTCATCGTGTTCCGACACGTGGAGGAAAAAATGATACCGGGAAATAAAGTTCAAAAACACATACAATAATCATTATTAAAATTCTTACGAAGATGAAAAAGTTGATATTTATTTTGGCAGCCATATTCGGGCTGAGCCTTACTGTCAGTGCTTGCAGTACCCATGATAGCAGAATAGAGGAACCTGAAACGGAACGACCGGATGAACCGTCCGATTCAGATACGGATTCCGGAATTGTGGGGAAGACTCTTATCGTGTATTATAGCTTTACCAACAATTCCCACGTTATTGCCACAGAACTCCAAAAATTCTTCTACAACCTATCTGGAGGTGCTGACGGCACAACAAGCATTACTTGATGCCCAACAGAAACTGACACAATACCGCTTCGACAATATACAAGGCTTTGTCAACTTGTATTATGCGTTGGGAGGTGGAAAATAATTTTTCAATAAATGAGCCTATCAACAAAACGCGAGTACATGTAAATCCTTATCTTTGCAAAAAAATAGAGATTGATATGGAACGACTGAATGTATTTGACTGCTCGAACGTCCTGATAGCGAGTTTTTTCACTGATGACCGGAGCTGCGCTCACGAAAATCGGGAGCATACGCTTATCTATCATGCGGCGGGACAACCGGATGTGGTTGCAGAAAGCCTCGTGGATCGTGCCGATTCCCGGAACGACGAAACTGTCGCATTTGGATGAGAACCTACGCACGCTCGATTTTACCGTTTCACCCGAAGAGTGGCGCAAACTCGAAACGGCTGTCGCCGCCATTCCCGTCGTGGGCGATCGCTACAATGCCGAACAGCAGCGGCAGGTGGGACGCTAATGCAATGATATATGCATATGAAAAAGATATTCATTCTTCTGATGCAGCTTGTTCCTACGATGACTTTTGCGGGATGCAGTGACGTGAATGATACGATTGCCATCTTCTACGCGAAAGCCGATGATCCGAGCATGGGTATTTTGACGATGCGTATTATCCCTATTAGGACATTAACCACTTAAGAATGAAGAAATAATAATGATAATACCCTTATTTATCGGTGGTTTGGGCACATTGGACGAAGCCGTATGTCCGTGTTCTCGCGTGACGGCTCGGCGTTCTTAAACGAAGTGGGCAATCTCGCTATGGAACCCCAGCAGATATTACTCTACGCCATACAGGAGCGGAGATTACCACCCCGCCTCTGCGTGACTGTCAGGAGGACATCATGCCTTTGGCTGAGTTCTTCCGTGAAATAGCCAACAATGAACTGGAGTACAGTGTGGCAGGCGAACGGAAACCGAAAGGTCACTGCCGAACTGCTCGGAACAGGACGTACGACGCTGTATAGCAAATTGGAAGAGTAAGCAACCGCGAAGGAAAGACAGAGAACTGAACATGCAATAATCTCTTATTATATGAAACATAAAAAAGTACGGTTCTCTATAAGTAACAAACAGTACTTTTCTTTATGACTCTATATGTCCGTTTTCAATTAGTATTTTTCACCAAAAGTATCTTCGGTTAAATCATTAATAAGCATATCTTTCTCACGGTCGGTTTCTTTCCATTTCTGACGATCTTTCTCATGCTTGTCGCAAAGATCTTGGAAATTCTTCCTTCGTCATAATATCTTAATCTTTTTCATATATTCGTATCACAAAGGTACACATTCTATCGGGTAATTTTCCTAAAATATTTATAATGAAGGGATAAAGAAATCATTCTAAAATTATCTAAAATATCTGTTTCCCAGTGGTCGAATGTCTGGCGCGATATAGACGAGCTACCGCTCATTTCCGTGTCCATCCATTTCTCACTAAGTTCTCTTAATGAGATTTGACAGGCACGGTAAATGGTTTCTATGACCCAAATATATTTTTGTATGAGTGACATAAATTGTAGTATCTCGGATTGTTACATAGGCAAACCTTTATCTTCTATCTCTTCTATGATTTGTCTGATTTTGGAGATAATCCAATTTGAGACCTCTCCTGTGCGTATTGGTAAGTAGCTACTGGTGGAATGCCAATCAGTGTATAGAATCCATTCCCATCCATAAGGCCAGTACGTATTACTACATTCTGAAAAACATGATAATTGCCGTATTGGTAATTCTTTAGCCCCCAGCAGTGAACTTTGTGAAATACCGATATAAAGGTTCTTCCAATCCGAATCTCTTCCGTCATCTCTTGTAATGACTATGTAATGGGACCACTGGGGCATTCTGAATTTTAGAGCCGGACTTTCGTCTCCTTCTGTAATGGGCTTAAATTCCATCCCCATTTTAACTGCGAATTCGCTTAACGGTTTAAAAATGAATTCTGTTCTTAATTTGCTACTTATTTCAGCTCTGTTATCCATCAAAGCAACTACTGCTTCCATATTATTGATGGCTAAATCTACGATTTTATCACTACTATCTTTATTCATATCTTGTCCTGTGATTTGTTTAATAAGTGTAATATATTGGGAAATTGTCTCTCGTACCAGAGGTTTGTCGTATGCTAACATCACACACTTTGATAACCAATTTAGGATATGTCCTTTGTACGAGATACAGTGATAGTCAATCTCATTGTCTCCTAATGAATCTTTGCTTGCCTCATGACCATCAAGCGTAAGATAAATCAACTTAAAGCCTTTCGGAAAATGTTGTTTACCATAGTTATTGTATCGCAGTAATTGATGGTATTGATCAATAGCATATATTTTATTCTCAATGATAATAGCATATTCACCATCTTCCAAGATTATATCGATCCGTCCACCAGTAGTTTCTGTCCGTTTACCAATATATCGTTCGACCATATTGGTATTGCAATTAGATATATAATCTCGTTTTAAGCCAATGGCTGCAAGAAATTCTTTAAGCATAGCATCTTTTAGGCCATGATTCCCGTCAGGATTCAACAATTCTGCAAGAAATGCGGAATGCAATCTAACTTCGTTAGACCGTAATCCAAGAGTGTTGAAAACGTTAAAACAATCGCCTTTTCGCTGTTTGTGCTTCATTCGCTCTTGCTCAATAAGGCAAATCTTGCTTATTTCCATTAAAAGATCATTCAATTCCATATTTTTAATATTTTGTTAATACAAAAATACGAAAAGACAGCCTCATTTATTGTATCATAATTTTGATTTAATTGATATTTATATAACTTGATTATTGAAAAGTTCTTTCCAAACTACATCGTTAAGGACCTTAGCCATAAACTCATTTGATACTTTTTTATTGCCATACTACTTTTGTTTTGATTATTAATGAAGTATGACACAAAAATAAAAGCAGGATGTCTTATTTTATATGGTACCTATGAAAGAGTCACATATTTTTCTCCTCCTTCATCATCTTCCTCCATCTCTGAAACGCTCTCATCAAACTTTCTTCTTCCACTAACTCTACCATATTATAATGTTCGACAAAAGTTTCCATTGATCTTTTGAACATGATGCCGTGGCAGTATTTATTTTCCAGTAGAAATTCATAAAGTTCGGCCCTCATTTCTACTTCCATTACTTTTTCAATGATAAGTGCGCTGTCATGACCTATATAATTATATACATTTGGATTTTTTCCGTTTCTGGGATGGGGGAGGGTGAAGGTGATATTTCCGGTTTCGTGCCATGAGGTGTTGGAAGGGTGGGGAATGGAGAGCCGGTGGAGAAAGTGGTAGATGGGGTGGGCGTCAAGAAGATGGATGGCGGAAAGTGAGGAAGAAGAGCGGTCTGACGGTACGTCGAGGTGATTTTTATAGCGCATGTACATGTAAGCCGCTAGATAGGGCTTGATCTGAAAAGTAACTGTAACCATTGTTTTTAGATTTGATTTGTAAAATATTTATTAGTGGAGTACCGTGTTTGATATTGGTATCCGTTTTCTCTTGTTGGAAATTTTACTTAAAAAGAAAGGATGAGAGGACGCTTTTGTAATGCTTTGCTTTTCAGATGGTTATACAAGTGGTTTTTGGTTTAAAACCAACGGGTCGTTCCTTTTAAAGGAACGACCCGTTGCACACCGAGAAACACCTCGTTGGTTTTAATGCAACGAGGTGCTCCTTAAAATCAAGAGATAAAGCTAGAGTAAATCTCTCAAAATCTTGAAATCATGAAATAACCTGTTTGTTTTTGATGTAAACAAATAGTACTATTGTATATTTGCTTGTTTTTATCTGTATGAAGAAATATACAGAGTGTCATATATGAAGAAATTTTAGATGAAAGCTATTTAACATAGTTTAAATGAGCCTCTTTTATATTTCTGATTTTATTTTATGTTTGAGGGAGATTTAAAATATAATTATAAGGTAACTGAAAAGTAGAATAGGAAGTTAATCCAAGTAGAATGGCTATTAGTAGTTCTTTAAAACGAAAAAGCACTAAGTTCTATCAGAACTTAGTGCTTTTTTATATTCTATTCTTATTAAAATAAATATATAGTTCTTAAAATACAAATTATATCTCTTTTTCGGATTGTATTTATTAACAGTTCCTGTTTGGTATTATATAATGGAACAAAAGTATATATTCTTTTTGCAAAAAACAACGAAAAGACATATTTTTTTTATGAAATAGTCATCTAATTTGATTGAAAAAGTAAAATCAAGCAACATTTCTTTTCTGAATTACATATTTGATGTAAAAACACTACAAAAACAATGGATTATAATTAAGTTCTGATAGAACTTATCAAAGTGTAAAAAGTGAGTTTAAATGTTTTAGGGCTATTTAATAATTTAAAAAGAGATTTATGAAGAAAAAATTAGCGCTGCTATTTGGATACCTTTTTATAGGTATCGGGCTGATAACAGCTCAAACGCAGAAAGTCACGGGGACAGTTATTTCCGATGATGACAAACAACCTGTTGTAGGGGCTTCGATTGTTGTAAAAGGCACTAACTTAGGTACAATAACAAATGTGGATGGGCGTTTTACATTATTAAATGTGCCAAATTCAGCAAAAGTATTGCAAATCTCTTATATCGGTATGAAAACGGAGTCGGTTCCTGTTCAACCGACTGTTAGAGTCATCTTAAAATCTGATGCACAATTGATGGATGAAGTTGTTGTGGTAGGTTACGGATCAGCAAAGAAACTGGGGTCAGTAGTCGGTTCGGTAACAACGGTAAATAATAGCAAGATAGCCAACAGACCGGTAGCTAATGCCGGAGATGCATTGCAAGGACAAGTTGCCGGTTTACAAGTATTTACTCCCAGTGGGGAACCAAGTGGAAGTGTCGTAATGCGATTGCGTGGAGTCAGCTCGATCAATTCAAATACAGAACCTCTCTTTATTCTCGATGGTTCACCTATATCATCCGGAGCATTTACAGCATTAAACCCGAATGACATTGAAAGCATGACCGTATTGAAAGATGCTTCCTCAACAGCTATATATGGTTCCCGTGCTGCTAATGGTGTGGTGATAATGACTAGCAAGAAAGGAAAAATGGGACAGAAAGCCCGTGTTAGTATCAATGCGCAATATGGCTGGTCGAGAATGACTGGGGATAACATAGAGATGATGAATACCGATCAATGGCTTAACCTGCAGGAAATGCTGGACCCGGGAAAAGCATACGACACAACATTTCAAAAACGGAAGAAGTTCTATATAGATAATGGTATATCTACAGATTGGGCAGATGTCTTCTTCGGAGATGCAGCTCCTACCCAACAATACGATGTAAATGTGGTCGGTGGTTCCGAAGGTATCAACTACTATATTTCATTTGGACACTATGATACAGAGGGAATTATGGATGATTCCTCCCTGCGCCGTGAGACTTTGCGTAGTAATGTGGAAGTTAAGGTGACCGACTGGCTGAAAGCCGGGATTAATGTGAATCTTTCCTATCAGAAATATAATACGACCACTTTTGGTACAGAAGCCAATAGCGTTTATAATAAAGCATACGCCGCCCGTATTTATCGTCCCGACCAGACACTGAACGAGATATTGACCGATGAAGAAGGTAATTTCACTGGTTATGGTAAACAACTGGATTATTTTGATGATATGGGCTACTATAGTCCGTATTACCTGTCAGAACTTCAGCCTAATGACCGGAGTACAGTACGCATCAACGGTAATACCTTTTTTAATATAAACCCGATAAAAGGACTGAATATCCGTACTTCACAGGCAGTGGATGCTTTTGATTATCGCAACTCTCATAAAGCATATCCGGAAGGACCGTTTGAAGGTACAGGAGTGGCCTCCGAATCTTTTGAACGTTATTATTCGTTTACTTTCACCAATACGGCAGAATATAAATTCAGCTTGGCCGACAAGCACTATTTTACAGTTCTGGCAGGACAGGAATCCATCATTACAAAGAATGAAAATTTCTCGGCTACTTCTAAGAAAATGGTAGATTCACGTATGATGCTGATGGCAGCAGGAGCGGAATCTGAAGTGCCGATACATTCAATGTATGATAAAGTTTTCAATTCTTATTTTGGCACAATCAGCTACAGCCTTGCTGATCGTTATTATATTGATCTGGCAGCACGACGTGACGGCTCTTCTTTATTTGCTAAGAATAACCAATGGGCAAATTTCTATTCGTTGGGAGCCATGTGGGATATAAGAAAAGAAAATTTCCTGCAAAATGTTTCATGGTTGAACAATTTGCAGTTGAAAGTAAGCTATGGAACAACGGGTAATTCCGGCATCAGTGCCTATAATGCGTTGGCATTGGTCGGTTCCGGTTTGCTGTATAACGGGCAACCGGGTATTGCTCCATCTACCGTCGGTAATGATAATCTGACATGGGAAAGTATGAAAACACTGAATGTAGGAATTAGCACGAGGGTGTTTGACCGTTTTTCTATAGATCTGGAATTTTATAATCGACAGACAGAAGATATGCTGATGGGCTATCCGCTGTCATACACTACCGGACATGGTAGCAGTGTGGAAAATGTGGCAAGTATGCGTAACCGTGGTTTGGATATCACATTGGGGGTAGATATTCTGAAAACCAGAGATTTCTCATGGAGTGTTTCCGGAAATTTGAATTATAATAAAAATGAAATAACCAAACTGTTTAACGGATTGGATGAATATACCTTGCCTGATACCGGTTTGAAAATGAAAGTCGGAAAACCTTGGGGAGAATATTACTATGTAAAATGGGCAGGAGTTGATCCGCGTGACGGATATAATATGTGGTATGATAAGAATGGAAACCTGACGAAAAGTTACTCTGAAGAAGATGCCGTTTTTGTCGGCAAGCAACGTTATGCGCCTTGGTCAGGCGGTTTTGGTACTCAATTCGGTTGGAAAGGGATTTCCGTCAGTGCAGACTTTTCTTTTATGCTTGGGCAATATATGTTGAATAATGAACGCTTCTTTACTGAGAATCCGACTTTTGCAGGTAAGGACAATCAGACCACCGAAATGCTCACTATATGGCAAAAACCGGGAGACGTGACTAATATCTCTACTCTTGATTCTCCAATGCAGTTTGATACGCACTTGTTGGAAAATGCTTCATTCATGCGTATGAAAAATCTGACTGTCGGATATACTTTCCCTGCCAAGCTGATTCAGAAAACCGGAGTAATCAGCAATGCCAGAATCTACTTTGTGGGACGTAACTTGCTCACAGTGACTAAATACAAAGGATATGATCCGGAAGTGGACAGTAATATCCAGTTGGGTAACTATCCCAATACCAAGCAATATTCTTTCGGTGTCGAACTAACTTTCTAAAAACATAAAGAATGGTGAATATGAAGAAAATATCTATGATAGCATTGACTGTACTGACATTTGGAATGACTTCCTGTGATATGGATAAAATGCCATACGATGCTATTCCGACAGAGGAAGCATTGACAACCATAGTCGGTTTTGAAGAAGCGCGTGCCGGTATCTATTCCGTATATCTGGGACTGACTGGTGGTAGCTATGTGCTAATACCGGAAATTCAGGCGGATGCCTTTAACGCAGTGGCGGATTTCTCTAATAAATATGGTGATTTGCACCGCTGGACTTTCGAAAGTACCAACTCGGCTATAGAAACGATCTGGGCAAATTGTTATGCTGCTATCGGACGTGCCAATTTCTTTATCGACGGAGTAGGTAAGATAGATGAGAATCCGGAGATTGAATTGACGGAAGTCCAGAAGCAGCAGATAAATGTATATGAGGGAGAAGCCTATTTTACAAGAGCATATTGTTACTTTTATCTGGCAACATTATTTTGCCGTGATTATAATTCAGCTACCGCAAGCAGTACTCCAGGACTGCCGCTTCAGGTGAAATATGAACCCAAACTTTCTGCCACCCAGTACCCGGGACGTTCTTCACTGGAAGATACCTATAAACAGATTGTGAATGATTTGGAAGAAGCAGCAGTACGTATAGAGACAGCTAAAAACGGTATTGCTGATTATGACAGATATATCAATGGAGCATACGTAACTGTCAAAACCGCTCCCAAGAACTGCGGGAATTATATTACGGTAGACGTAGTGACAGCTTTGAAAGCACGTGTTGCCCTGCAAATGGACGATTATGAAAATGCAGCAAAATATGCAAATGATCTGATTAAGGCGAATAATTACCCGTTATCAACTACGGTAACAGACTTTGAAAGTATCTGGAAAAGCGACAAGGGAACGGAAACTATCTGGCAGATTGCTATGACTAGTGCTGATGACGCTGGGGTACCTTTGGGAACTCTTTTTATCGGTTATCCTACTACCAAGAAGGATTATATTCCTACACAAACGTTGATCAATCTGTACAATGAAAAAGATGTCCGACTGGCTACTTATTTCGGAAAATATCACTTGACCGTATCGTCCGGTAATGCGGCGGATATATATTTCTTTAATAAATATCCGGGAAATGAATATTTCAATGCATTAGGAAACGAAACACGCTATTTGAATCAGCCGAAACCATTTCGCATTGCTGAAATGTATCTGATTGCTACTGAAGCTAATGCCCGGATCGGGACCGCAGCTGCTGTGAAAAAAGGCAATGATGCCTTGAATGCGCTAAAACAAGCGCGAATCGAAGGACTGGCTGATGCGACCTATGATCAGGAGGCTTTGCTTAATGAAGTCATGAACGAACGGGAGCGGGAACTTGTGGGTGAAGGTTACCGACTGATGGACCTGAAACGTTGGGGAAAAGGTGTGAGACGTGGAAAGCCGCAAAGTAAAGGGTTAGTACTTTTCCCGGGACAAGCAAGCACTGACGGATTGGATAAGCCGGCTGACGACCAGCGGATGCTCTGGCCTATTCCTAAAACTGAAATGGATGCCAATCCTCAATTGGCAGGTCAGCAGAATCCGGGATATTAATAAATGAATAAAGTAAATCATCAAATACTTGAGTAAAATGAACTATCTGAAAATATATACCCTTCTTCTGTGTGCTGTTCTCATAACTGCCTGTTCAGACGATGAGGAGCAGTTAAATTCCGGGGCGGCTACGGTAAACCTACAAGAGGCAGCGATGACGGTGAAAGAGTCTGCCGGGTTGTGCACTGTACCTGTCGTAGTGACGGGTGAACATACTGGAACGATCCGCGTGTCATTCGAGTTAAAGGATCATAATGCAAAAGAAGATGAAAACTACATCGTCACAACCAAAACACTACTTATTCCTGCCGGACAGGAGATTGTTAATTTCGAGTTTAAGACCGTAGATGACAAATTAGTCAATGATGACCGTTCTTTTGATATTGAAATAGCCAGTGTGGAAGGAGCGTCTATTGGTGAAAAGAAGCGGTTGACCGTGACTATCAAAGATAATGATTCCAGTTTTTATGAAACACTTTCAGGAACTTGGATATTTACCGGAACAGCGTCTGCCACCAATGTTTCCAATGTATCAGTGGGCTTCTCCGTAAAAGTAAATACGGCGGAAGAAGGTACGGAGGCTTACGAACACTATCTGGTTTGTTCGAATAAAAACGGATTTGATCCGGATAATGATATTGAGTGGGAATTTAACTGGCGGTTACAGTATGAATATGATGCAGCTACGCGGAAAACATATTTGTCTGTTGTGTCGGATGAGGATGTTGCTTCCTATGGTTCGTATACCATCCGTTTCAGGAGGCTGGCTTTGGATGGAAGTACTTCCAATGTTTACCGGGGGGAATATGATGTCGATACAAAAACAGTCATCTTCGAAAATGCCAACCTGATAGGGGATATGTACAAAGACGGTTTGATACAGATACAGAAATTCAGGCTTTTCGACTGTAAAATGGAACACATAAGATAAAAAACTAAATTACTAACATCACTAATAAAAGAATTTATGAGAGCATTAATTGTTTGTATTACTCTGTTGTTTGCTTTTCTAACTTGTGCTATGGCACAAA
Organism: Bacteroides luhongzhouii; assembly: GCF_009193295.2. Lineage (NCBI taxonomy): Bacteria > Pseudomonadati > Bacteroidota > Bacteroidia > Bacteroidales > Bacteroidaceae > Bacteroides > Bacteroides luhongzhouii. The sequence continues at coordinate 4,032,158 of NZ_CP059973.1, forward strand.
TACCTTCAGTCAAGGTTGAAGATTCCAAAGGAACGCAGGTGAACACCGCTTCCCTGGTTAATCACAAGACACCTATGATTATTTCTTTTTGGGCAACTACCTGTAAACCTTGTATTCGTGAATTGGATGCTATTAATGAACTGTTGCCCGACTGGCTGGAAGAGGCCAAGTTTCGTGTGGTAGCTGTTTCAACAGACGACAGCCGTTCTACAGCTAAAGCGCGTGCGCTGGCAGAGGGACATGGATGGGACGATTTTATCATGTTGTATGATAAGAACCAGGAATTTATGCGGGCTATGAATGTAAGCTTGACTCCGCAGGTATATGTGGTAAATGCGGAGGGAAAAATTGTCTATTCACATACCGGCTATGCTCCGGGAAGTGAATTGGAGCTACTGAAAGCGATTAAAAAACTACAGAAATAAATCTGTTATTATTCATAGATAAATGCAACGACATGACTAGAATAAGATTTCGGATGTTCGCTTTATTAGCGTTAGCATCGACCTTGGCCAATGCACAGGAAAATAACAAGAAAGGTTATTTGACAGGAAGTTTTGAAACAAATACGATTTATTACAAAGATGATAGTAAAACAGATGCAGAATCTCCGGAAGACCATTTCGGTTCGAACAATTATCTGAAACTGGATTATTATCAGGGCAAGTTTGCCGTAGGTGTACAGCTGGAAGCCTATGAGCCTGTACTGGTGGGATACCCGTCAGAACTGGAAAAGGCAAAACTGACCAACTATTACGTTTCTTGGGCCGACAAGGACTTTTCCGTAACAGCGGGTACATTTTATGAACAGTTCGGTAGCGGACTGCTGTTCCGTAGCTGGGAGGACCGTATGCTTGGATTGAATAATGCGGTGATGGGAGCACGCTTTACTTATAATTACAAGAATATTATAGGTTTGAAAGCCATTTGGGGTACTCCACGTTTTGGTATGGATTTTTCTGATACACAAGTACGTGGCGTAGATGTAAGTTTCTCCTTATCTGAAATGCTTCGTTGGCAAAAGACTTCCTTGAGTATTGAAGGAGGGGCATTGAACCGGTATGAGAAGATCAGCATCGATCTGGAAGAGGAAGGAGGGAAACCTTATTCGAATGGTTTCTCGGGACGGGTAAATTTTGAACGTTCCGGATTTATAATGAAAGGTGAATATGTAGATGGTGGCAATAAATATTACGGATTCATTCACGACGACAAGGCTTTTGTGAAGAAACGTGCCAATGCGCAGTTGTTGGAACTGGGATATAGTGGCAGCGGACTAGGTGTGAATCTGACCGGGCGCCGTCTGGAATGGATGAACAGCGAGATTATTGTCGGCAATGGTTCTACATCGAATCTGTTGAATTACGTTCCGGCCATGAGTACGCAATACACCTATATGCTGACCAATTTACATCCTCATACCCCGCAAGTGGGAGATGTGACGAATACAATCAGCGGTGAGATGGGGGGACAACTGGATGTCTTTTATCATTTCAAAAGAGGAACGGCTATTGGAGGTAAGCGTGGTCTGAAATTGCATGCTAACTTTTCTACCTATTATGCTTTAGAAAAAGAAGGTACAGCCCAGATTGGTAACTTGTCCTTCCGTGATTTTAGTTTTGATGTAGAAAAGCAGTGGACAAAGTCATTCAAAATGAATCTGCTTTATTCCATGCAAGAATATAGTCCTTCTTATGGAGCGAAAAAAGCGACCTGTCTGTCGAATATTTTTGTAGCGGATTTACAGTATAAGTTCACCCCTTCTTTTTCAACCCGCATGGAGTTGCAATACCTGACTACCCAAGAAAATGAGAAAGACTGGATGGCTGCTTTGCTGGAAATAAACTTTGCTCCTGCATGGAGTATTTATGGAAGTGATATGTATAATCACGGCAAGGAAAAAATCCATTATTACAATGTGGGGGCCAGTTATGCAAAATCACGTACGCGTATAGCTTTAAGTTATGGTCGTAACAGGGAAGGATATGTATGTTCCGGTGGAGTCTGCCGGACGATACCTAAATACACAGGGGCTAACCTGACTATTACCACTTCGTTCTGAGGCCAGTGAATCATTTATTAACTAGAATATAGAATATGAGAAAATTTGCAATGTTTTTTATGCCGGGTCTGATGTGCCTGTGCGGATGTTTTGTGTCATGTAGTGGTAATTCCGACGAAAATGGTGAGGAACCGGATAACGGCGAAGTGACAGGACCTATTACTTTGACTGTGGATAAAGCCAAGATTGAAGCGAACGGAACTGATATGGCAACTTTCACGGTAACCGATGCGAATGGGAAAGTGCTGACGACTCCTGAATATATGAAGAATGTATATTTTGAGGACCTTAATACCGGTGATTATCTGGAGAGACGAACTAATACGTTCTCGGCAGTAGAGAACGGAGCCCATCGGTTTAAAGCATATTATCTGGACTGGGAATCGGAAGAAGTTGCCGTAACCGTACAGAACCGGAAAAATTATGAACTTTTTTACCGTAAAGTGGCTGTTTTCAAAATGACCGGAACCTGGTGTACTTATTGTCCCGCTATGACTTCAGCATTGAAGAAAGTTGAAGACGTGATGCCGAACCGTATGGTGAAGATGGCTTTTCATTCTTCCAGCAGTTCTGCCACCGACCCGTTCCATTTGTCACAGACAAGTGCTATTATGAGCCGTTTCGGAGCATCCGGTTTTCCTACTAATATCTATGACTTGAAGGTGATGTCGATAGACAGAAATGTGAGCGTTATCAAACAAACCTTGAAAGACCAGATCAGAAAATACCCGGCCACTTGCGGTATCAAACTGAATACGTCCTACAACTCTTCTATTGGTGAGATTACGATAAATGCTGCATTGAAGTCGAGTAAGGGAGGAGAATATGATCTGGTTTATGCGTTGGTTACTGACGGTCTGACGGCATCAGGAGGTAACGAGAATTCTTATGATTATACAGTAAGAGTTATTTCCAACAACTACATGGCAATGTCAACTGACGGAAGATTTACTGTAAAAGCCAATGAAGAACACACTGGCGGTACTTTTACAGTTTCTAAAGCAATGAACCTAAGCCCTGAAACATCACGTATAGTGGTTTATGCATTACGTAAAGTGGATGATGCATATATGGTGGATAATATAACCGAATGTTCTATCGACGGAAGCGTAGATTATATTTATAATGACTAAGGCTTATGAAGAAATTATACTCGACAATTCTACCAATTGTAATGATCCTTTGTTTAGCAATGCTGTCATCCTGTTCCGGCAGTTCGGACGAAATAGAGAATGGAGGGACGGATGACGGCATTTTGCGTATCACAGCCGATAAAACTGCGATACAGGCAGACGGAGTGGAGAAAGTGACCTTTACAGTCAGACTAGGCACAAAAGATGTAAGTGATGAAAGCACGATGAACCTGATTCTGGTAAAGGAATCAGGGGAAGAAAACCTGGATTATGGCGTCCGTGCTTTCAGCACTTCGGTGCCGGGTACATATGTTTTTAAAGCCCGTTATTATGAGGGAAAGTCAATGGTCAGTGAAAATGAAGTGACTGTCCGGGCCAGTTCCATATCAGGAGGAGTCAGTTATTATCATAAGTTGCTGGGAATGCAGTTTACCTCCATCGGTTGTCAGGCTTGTCCGGCACTTAGCACTACATTGAAGGCCATTCAGACGGAACAACCGGGACGATTGGCTATTGCTTCTTTCCATATGGATTTCGGAGGAATGACAGACCCTATGACTACAGCGGCTACCAATAACTACCGGACCAATATTCTTGGCAATTTTTCAGGATTACCCCGTTTGTTTTACAATCTGCGTAAAGGAACAAAAGAAATGATCAGCATAAAAAGCCAGATTGAGGAGGAGCTTCAAAATGAACTGAACAACTATCCTGCTTCTTGTGGGGTTGCCATTGAATCTGTGTATAATGCTTCTGACCGTAAGGTGACAGTTACTGCCAAGTTAACCTCCAATGTAACGAACACTTACCGTTGTCTGATCTATCTGGTGGAAGACGGAATTAAATATTTCCAAACGAACGGCGGGAATGATTATACTCATAATAATGTAGTTCGCGCAGTGCTTTCCACATCATTAAACGGAGATCGTTTCAATGGTGAGGTCAATGCGGGAGTGGAATCTACCATGCAACGTTCTTATCAGTTGGAATCTGGGTGGAATGTAGACCATATGCGTGTCATTGTATCGATGCTTACAACATTGGACGGGGGAAAGACTTATACGTGTAATAACGTAAATGAATGTCAACTTGGAGAGTCGGCTGATTATTTGTATAACGAATAAACACAACTTATGTATATAAATATTTATAAAATAACATTGTTGGTCTGCATTTGCGGTATAGGGCTTTTCTGGATTTCCTGTTCGGGAAATTCCGATGAATCGGAACAGACGGAAGTGATTTTGAGCGTCAGTAAAAACACGTTGATTGCTGATGGGAAGGATGCTATAACCTTTACGGTAATGCAGGCAGGGGTTGATGTGACTGCTGATGCAACCATCCGCTCCATAATGGACAGCCAAACCCTGGATGGAAATACATTTTCTACTTCTAAAGCAGGAACATATGCTTTTGAGGCATCATATGGCAAGTATGTATCCAAACTGATAACGGTGGTTGCGAAAAGTACCTCGGTTGCACCGTCCCGATTTGTCAGGCGTATTTGTGCGATGGAGTTTACCGGCACGTGGTGTGCCATGTGTCCGGCAGGAATGACTCGTTTGAATTACCTGATTAGTTCGGATTATGAAGGGATTGTTTATCTGATGTCCTTTCATGTAAATGGAACGAGTGCTGATCCGATGGCAATCGAACAGTCCTCGATTCTTTCTAAAAAGTTTGCTATTTCCGGCTATCCTTCATGTGTTGTCGATATGCGTAAGGAAATGGGATTGTCTGAAAACTATACAGTCATGCGGACGATATTTAATGAGTCCTTGGAGAAATATGTTTCCCATTGTGGTGTAGCTATCAGTTCTCTTTATAATGAAGCCGGTTCCGAAGCTAAAGTTACGGTGAGAGTGACCTCAGAGAAAACGTCTGACTATCGCCTGATAGTATATGCTGTGGAAAATGGTTTGAAATATGAGCAGAATGACGGTGGTAACTATCGGGACTATACGCACAATCATGTAGTGAGGAAATTGCTTTCAGTTTCGGTTGACGGTGACAAGCTGGGGCAGATTCCGGAAGATAAAGAGGTCACGCAAGAGTACGCAGTGACGTTGGATAATACATGGAAAGCAGAAAACCTTTCTTTCTATGCATTAGTAACGGATGAAAACGGCTATGTGAATAACCTGGCTGTTTGCGAAGCTATAAACGGCAATGCCGATTATGAATATGTAAATGATTAATCACATTTATCCCTTTTAATTATGAAGAAGAAATTTGTTAGTTTATTACTTTTACTAGGGCTGTTTTTAGTTATAAGCCCTATGATGATCTCATGTTCGGATAAGGACGACAAGGAAATTAATCCCGATATTCCTGTAGAACCGGAACCTCCGCTTCCTCCTGTACCGACTCCTATCAGATGGGTAGAAAACGAAGTGGATGGTGGCGAACGTGGAGTGGGCATTAAGGTGACCGGCAGAACTACCAACAATTTTGTGTTTGAGTGTACTCCGGGGGATAAGGTGCAATCTTACCGTTTGGATGTCTATCCTTTATGCCGTATGTATAACTACTTATTTGAAAGTGGCGGTGTAGGTGCAAATGAAGAAGAGATTGAAGATTTGATTATGGAAGCTCTTTATAATTCGGAAGGTGCCGGTGCTTATACTTTTAGCAGGAGTACATTAGGAGACAGTTATCCGAATGCCGAATTTGACTGGGCAAATTCCAAATATTCCCAATCGGAGATTGTGCCGGGAGCAGAATATCTGATTATAACGGTGGGCTGTAATGATGAGGGCGGACAAAATCCGGCAGATATGAAAATCTGTTATCTTAAGACTCCTTCCGAAGATGTAGTAGGTCATCCTCGTGTGGATATTGATGTCAAGCCCAGCTATCAGGCAGCTGCTATACAATACCTTCCGAATGAAGACTGTAAATATTTCTATCAATTCTGTGGAGATGCCGAACCTATTGATGCGTTTATTAACGCTTATGGGAAGAATATGTATATTGATTTTATGAGACATTGGACGCAGACGGCAGGAGATGCACAAGTGCCTGAAGAAGAAATGTATTATGTCGTAGACTTTGGTTATACAGCTGATGCAACAAGAAATATTACGGCTACAACTATCGGGCTGGATGCAAACAAGAATAAAGGAGATTATGTGCGTAAGGATTTCCATTTATTAGAGGTTCCTGTCGATTCGGACACGGCAAGATGTGCTCTTACAATCGATAAAACGGGTGCTTCTATTGTTAATATGAATGTGACTTTGGAAAAGAACTGTTACGCTATGTTCTATCGTGTTTTCAGTGAGTCAGACTATGCTCCTTATGAAAATGCGGATGATGCCACGATGACCGCACTGGCACGAGCACTAGATCAGGAAGGATGGGGAATTAAGAATATGAATTTCGCTCAGGAAGGCTCTTATACAACTACAGAATATCAGTATGATATTGCTCCGAATGCTTCTTATGTTATTGCTTATATTGGTCGTAATAAATATGGAGAGTTGTCAAAGGTGAAAACAACACGTTTTTCAACAAAACCACGGGTGACGGATAATCCGGGAGCCTCCAAGGCTACAATAGATATTACGATTTCCGATCCGGGAAGAACTAGTCTGAAATTGAATTATAAATATAATCAGGAAGCGGCAGTATTTTATCATCAGTATATCATGACACCAGATTTATTGGAGGAGGGTAATAAAGCTGAATTGATTAACTATTTATTATCTACAGAATCAAATGTATGGCCTGCAAATGCGAACGGAGGGGTTGAAGATTATACGTTTACCGCTCTGGATCCTGCTACGGAATATATATTTGCTTATATGGCAGAAGACTGGAACGGTGTGTTGACGGATGTGAAAATAGTGAAGGCTACAACCGAAGCTATTATAGCGGGTCCTAATCCGACCATGGAGCTACATGCTTATATGAGTGAGTTGGATAACTTTACTGTTCAGTTCTCAATGGTGAAAGATGTAGCCAAAATTTTTCACATGATAGAGGAAGATAATTACTCGGCAAGTGGCGATTACAGCTATGAAGAGTGTATGAAAGTATGGAAAGAGAGATGTTTAGAGTATGGTTTGACAACAGTTAATTCTACAATCCAATCATATGGTAAGACAAAGGAAGCCAAACGTCTGGTTGCTTTATGTATACCTATTGGTGCTGACGCTGACAACAATGAAGTGATTGGTGACCTCTATACTATATTCTGGGATAAAGACAAGGGTATTATTACCGATCCTTCTGTTATATTCCCGGATGCTCCGAAATCAATGAAGGGAATGAGGGGAGTAGCTAAATCTCAAGTAGTGAAGAAAGATAGCCGGATACCTGCCAACCTGATTAATAATGAACAGGTGAAAAAGAATATTCCGGAAGCAATGAGAAGTGAAAGTACTATTTATCTTGATTTGAAAAGATTAGGAAAACATCCTCACGCCAAATAAATATCGGCAGAACTATTTATCCGCACGATAGTGTGTAATCTATCGTGCGGTTTTCTCTAATCATTAAATTTTTTAGATATGAGAAGAAATCAATTTTTATGTAGCATGGAAAAATGTACGTTTTTCCTGGTGGCAGTATGTGTTGTAATGTTTTCGTCATGTTATAATGACGATGATTTAAAGAACTCGATTTCCGGTCTGGAAGATCGTATGGCTAAATTGGAAGCTTCATTGCAAAGTATACAAAGTGATATTTCTACATTGAAGACACTCACTGATGCTCTGTCTCAAAAGAAATCAATTGCTTCTGTATTGGAGAACGAAGATGGTAGTTATACTATCAAGTTTTCAGACCAGACGGAGGTAACCATACATAATGGTGAAAATGGGGAGGATGCTCCGCAAATAACCGTAATCAAAGATGAGGAAGATGGTATTTATTATTGGGGAATGACCGGTACGGACGGCAAGAAGACATTCTTGAAAGATGGAGAAGGGAATAAGATGCCTGTGACGGCTGTCGCTCCTAAGGTTCGCATTAATACGAATACGAAAGAGTGGGAAATTTCTACTGATAATGGAAAAACTTGGGAACCGACCGGTGTTTATGCTTCCGGAGAGGGGACGGGGGACACTTCTCTTTTCAGCGGAGTAAGCCAGGATGATGATTACGCTTATTTTACTTTGAAAGATGGTACGATATTGAAGGTCGTAAAATCCAAAGAACTGAAATGCGAGATACTATCGGGAAAACAATATTTTGCGAATGGGGAGGAGAAACAGCTTCCGGTTGAAATGAGTGGTATTTCGAAATATACAGTTACAAAGCCTGACGGCTGGAAAGTTTCACTGACAGGAAAGGGACTGACTATTATTGCTCCTGTTGCTGAAAATCAGTATGCAGAGGCAGGTGGTAAGGTCGCCATAGTGGCGGTTGCTTCCAATGGACAAAGTCTTATTTCAGAGATTCCGGTAATATTAGGGGAAGCTCCTGTAGCTATATCCGTTGGAGGTCAGTCTGTTTCTACTACGTTGAAAAGTGGGATAGAAATGTATTATTTGGGAGTGATGGAAATAAATGAATACAGCACAGAAATGGTAGCTGAATTAGTGAATGGATATTCTGCCCGTATGTACATGAAAACTGCTGCTCTTGATAAAGTGCCACTGTCTGAGTTGTTGGGTAAGGACACCGAAGCTGGAAAGACATATATGATCTGGGCGGTACCTTCATCTGAGACTGGTGAAAAATATCAGTCGGATGATGTAATTGCTACTGCAATTAAGACTGCTGCGACTGTAGAATTGAAAGCTTCAGATATTACATTTGAAGGTGCAACGGTTTCTGCAACCAAAAAAGGTTGTGACAGTTATTATACAGGGATTGCGGATAAGGCTAATTATTCGCCGGAAAGAGTGATTGAGGATTTGGCTTATGGTGGTGGAACCAGACAATATTCGGATTATAACGGACCGCTGGAGGGGAAGACGCTGGATTTCCTTCCTACAATTATACCAGGAACAACGTATGTGCTTTGGGCTATTCCTTATAATGAAGAAGGAGAGTATCAGACAGAAGAACTGGTGACGGTTGAAATTCCTGTTCCTGCGCTGACATATGACGGAACTGCAACGGTAAATGTGGGTAATGTAGTTGCTACGGTTACAAGTGTAAGTGCGCCTATTACCCCCGGAACTGATTGTTACAAGTATTATTATTTTTATATGAAGGAACAGGCTTTGGCTAACTATGCTACCGACAGGGAGGTGATCTCCTATCTTATTAAAAACGGTAAATCTTCCAAAGAAGCTGTAATTTTTGAAAGGGCTTCTCTGGAACCGGGAACGAAAGGTGTTATTGTTGCAGTAGCTTTGGATAAAAAAGGACAGCTCGGTTCTCTAGTTAAAGTACAGGCTGATTCTAAAGATATATCCTATAATGCTTCTATTTCGGTAGATGTGTCGATCGATCCGGGAGCTTTATTTACAACGTTAACGTTGACTCCGACCGGAACTCCGGTAAAATACCGTTATGTTCATATGAAATTGAATGATTTCAGAAGTTATCCATATTGGGGAGATGAGGAAGCAGTAAAACAGGCTTTGATAATGAATAACGAGGTAACAGAGATTACTGTTGCTGATTTGAAAGAGAATCGACTGGTTATTGATGACATAGAGTTTAATGCAGATTATCTATTATTCATGATAGCTGTTGATGCAGACGGGAATCCTTCTGCAACAATGACAAAGAAGGAATATACCAGTGCGAAACCGACTTATGTCCGAATAGGAAGGGATGCGGATTTGTGGAAAGCCAGTGAACCGGAGGTAACGATTGACAAGATAGAAAAAGATAAGTTCTATACAGTTTGGTACACCGTGAAGCCTAAAGCTGACTGCAAGCAATTTTATGTATTTGCCGGACCAGAGGACTACCTGACAGGTATGTTTGATGAACAAATCAAGTATGTGATGAAAAATGGAGTCAAACAAACAACCACTTATTCAGGAAATATTTATGGAACGTTGCCAACTAATATCAATGTAACTTGGGTAGATGCGGAAGGACGAATTTATGAGCTTTCTAAAACTGTAGTAAACGTTCCTGAATAATAATCTTTTAATTTTCTAATTTAATAAAATGATAGATGAAAAATTTATTTAATAATTTTTATAGTGTAGTATTACTTGCTTTGTGTCTGGTTGCTTTCAGTAACTGTTCGGATAGTGATGACGGCGGAGAAGTCGGTGGTACGGATAATGGGATTACTGCGATTGCCAGTGAAACGGAAATGAATGTGTCTCTTTATGGGGAGACTGTCGAGATCTCATTTACTGCGGCAGGGAAATGGTCTCCTTCTTTACAATATTCTACGGGAGCGGATTGGGCTTCCATAACTAATACCAGTGGTAATTCTGCAGCTGGTAAAGGCGGACTAAAAGTAAAGGTTGATAAAAACGAATCCGGAAAAGAGCGGGCATTGACTGTGGCTGTGCAAGTGGAGGGATATAAGGCTCCTGTTACAGTATGTACTATCACACAAGGAGCTGGTTCCGGAACGGCAGTGGACTTGGCTCTCAATGAGTATATGGATAAATATTTGAAGGAACATTATTTGTTCAATGAGGAATATAATACGTTAGATATAGATTATGCATCAGTGTCTTATGAAAATTTTCTGCCAACTTATCTTTTATCGATGAGAACCAATGAGGAAGATGGCGGAACTTATCGTGCATTTTCAGTCAATGCAGGTAAGCGTTATATCTATTCTTATATTATGGAAACAGGTTCCAGTAGAACACGTGCAAACACTCGTGCAACAAGCGTTGTGGGATCGGGACTTGGCACGTTTTTCTCTTCTTATATGCCGGATAAGACAACTATTGGACTATCCATTGGTTATGTATATTTAGAATCTCCTGCCGCCAAAGCCGGATTGAGACGTGGCGACGTGATTGTTTCTGTTGATGGGGTTACTTTGAATAGGAATAATTATCAGCAATACATGAGCACTTTGTTTTATGCCGGTGGAGGTGAAACGTTTAGGATCGGCTATAGGCGTAAAGTCTTTGATGAAAAACAGGGTGGTTATGATTTAGTGGATGGAACTGCGACATTAACTACTGGTAGTTATAATAATAGTCCTATCTTGAATTCAATGTTTATCAAAGATAAAAAAGAGAATAAATTCAACATCGGTTATTTAGTTTATCTAGGTTTTGATTTGAATTTTGCGGAAGACTTGAAATATGTAATTCAACAATTCAAGGCAGAAGGTATCACAGATTTGATTTTGGATTTACGTTTTAACAATGGAGGCTCTGTTGAATTAGCTCGTTATTTAGCCGCTTCTATCGCTGGTACATCACATCGTTCGGATGTATTTATGAAAATGCAACGTAATTCCGGTGCAGATGAGTATATCCGTTTTGGAGATGGTGATGATCTAAATCTTAAATCTGTAAGAATCATCTGTTCAGAAGAAACGGCTTCCGCCAGTGAATTGATAATTAATGGACTAAGAGGAATAGATTTTCCTGTGAAATTATTTGGTAGCCGCACAGAAGGAAAGAACGTGGGAATGGAAGTGCAAGAATATAAATATGGAAATAAATATTATGAATTTGCTCCGATTACTTTCCGTTCTTTCAATGCAAAAGACTGGGGAGATTATGCTGACGGTATTGACCCGGATGTCATGTTGAATAATCAAAACTCAAGCTATGAAGATGATATTGATAATGTATTCCCTTATGCTTTCGGAGATTGGGACAATTTTGATTTCAATTATCCATTATATTGGGCGCTATGCGATGTTCAAGGGGTGGATCCGACTACAGGAGAACCTGTTAAACGTAGTGGAAGAGCTGGTTTGACACGTTCTTCAAAAGATGAAATCATCAGAGTACCATCTGTACCTTTGAAACGCCCTGCGGGAACTTTTGGCTCGCTCATTTACAACAAGCCGGAAGTAGAAAACTTATATTAGTAAGACTAAATCTCTTGTGAAATAAATTTTCTCTTAAGTTAAAGGGGATGCTTCTCGATAAGGTGTTAGTGAGAGCATCCCCATTTTGCTTTATAAATGAATAGAAACAAAATGGAATATTATGATGAATAAATCGTTATATAAATTAATCATATTCATTGGAATGTTAGGATTAATAAGCAGTTGTTCGGATGATGATTCTGAAAGTAAATTAGAATATGAAGTGGTGGATAATGTGGTAACTAGCTGGGATGCACTTTCTGAACATTGTGAAAACACAATTCCTTTCACTGAAATGTTATGCATTGGAGAGAGTGATGAATGTCCTTTGTCTAATACATATATATCAATAGTAAATTATGCTTCTGAATATACAGTAGTGATACCTAGAGGTACATTATCTGAAAATGAATATGGATTTTTGATTTATAAATCCGTACCATCTAATAATTATATGAAAGAGGTACTCAATGCTGATTATTACGCAAATGTTATAGTAATGTACGGTGGTGAGGGAATATATGATTTTGCTGTGAGAATTTATAATCCAACATTAAATAAATATTACATAACCAGACCATATCAATTGAAGGTGTGGAGAGAAGGAATAGAAGGAGAGTATAAGTGGTATCGAACTATCTCGTTGGTAAATAAATAATTAACTTTAAAGAATGGTTACACTTCTTATTCTTGAGGCTGATAAAGAGAAATGGAATATTGTTATTTCTTTAATAGAAGGATGAATTAACCCAAAGAATTAATAGTATGAATACAAATATTTTATATAAGTTAATAATATTCTTAGGAATATTTTGGTTGAGTAGTTGTTCGGATGATGATTCTGAAAGTAAATCAGAATATGAAGTGGTGGATAATGTGATAACTAGTTGGGATATTATACTTTCAAACCATTACGAAAAAACAGTACCTTTAAGTGAATTATTATGTATCGGGGAGAGTGATAAATGTCCTTTGTCTAATACATACATATCAATAGTAAATTATGATCCTGAATATCCGATAGTCATACCGAGAGGTGTCTATCAATGGAATGAATATGGACGTTGGATAGATAGACCTGTACCTGCGAGTGAATCTACAAAGGAAATATTTAATTCTGATTGGTATGCGACTGTTGTAGTACTATATGGTGGTGAAGGAACATATAATTTTGCTGTAAGAATTTACAATCCTACTTTAAACAAATATTTTGTAACCAAGCCATATCAATTGAAAGTATGGAGAGAAGGGGCAATGGAGGGAGAGTATAAGTGGTTTCGTTCTATTACGCAGGTAAATAATTAATTAATTAACTAAAAATAATAATACTATGAATGATAAAAACATGATGATTTTTTTATTCTATTGTTTATTGACTTCTTTTTGTTTTTCATGCAGTAGTAATCTGGAGGAGTTAGAACTTATTTTTAAGAAATCAAGATTATAATTTAGAACTTAGAAAAATGAGAGTTATTTTATTTTTATTATTGGGTTGGTACACAATCGGGAATATACAAGCACAAATCAAAGAGCCTGTAAAGTTCAAAAATGAGTTGAAAATGACATCTGAAACGGAAGCGGAAATCGTGTTTACTGCTTCGATAGAGAAAGGATGGCATGTGTATTCGACCGGGCTAGGGGATGATGGGCCTATTTCCGCTACTTTCAACATCAATGCGAGTAGTCATGTAGAAACAATGGGTAAATTGCAACCTGTTGGAAAAGAAATCAGCATCTATGATAAGATGTTCGAGATGAATGTGCGCTATTTTGAAGATACGGTACAGTTTATCCAAAAAGTGAAATTTACAGGAAATGATTACTTTATGGATGGGTTTCTGGAGTTTGGAGCTTGTAACGATGAGAGCTGTTTACCTCCGACTCAAATTCCTTTTAAATATGGAAAAAAAGCAGAAGCAGATTTAATAGTTGCAAAAGGGAAAGAAGAGGCTTCGGTTAATGTGGTAGAGAAGCAATCGGAAAGTGATCTTTGGAAACCGGTAATCAATGAATTGCAGGTGTTAGGTGAGGAACATTCTCAAGAGGATAAATCTTGGTTGTATGTCTTTGTCACTGGATTTCTTGGCGGATTATTGGCTTTGTTCACTCCCTGCGTATGGCCGATTATTCCTATGACTGTGAGTTTTTTCCTGAAAAGAAACAAGGATAAGAAGAAAGGGATTCGGGATGCATGGACTTATGGTGCTTCAATTGTGGTGATTTATGTAACACTGGGATTAGCAATTACTTTAATATTCGGTGCCAGTGCATTGAACGCTTTATCAACAAACGCCGTATTCAATATTCTTTTCTTCCTGATGTTGGTTGTTTTTGCAGCTTCTTTCTTTGGGGCATTTGAACTTACTTTACCTTCTAAATGGAGCAACGCAGTGGACAGCAAAGCGGAAGCGACGAGTGGCCTATTAAGTATTTTTTTGATGGCGTTTACGTTATCTCTAGTGTCTTTCTCTTGTACAGGGCCGATTATCGGCTTTCTGCTTGTACAGGTTTCTACGACAGGTAGCGTGATTGCTCCTGCTATTGGAATGTTAGGCTTTGCCATCGCTTTGGCTTTACCATTCACACTGTTTGCTCTTTTTCCTTCGTGGCTGAAATCAATGCCTAAGTCAGGAGGGTGGATGAATGTAATTAAAGTGACATTGGGCTTTCTGGAACTGGCTTTTGCTTTGAAATTTTTGTCGGTTGCGGACTTGGCTTACGGCTGGGGAATTCTGGACCGGGAAACTTTTCTTGCATTATGGATTGTGATTTTCGGACTAATGGGAATGTATCTGCTGGGGAAAATTAAGTTTCCGCATGACGGCGATGAAAACAAAGTGGGTGTTACTCGTTTCTTTCTTGCGCTTGTCTCTTTGGCATTTGCCGTATATATGATTCCCGGACTTTGGGGTGCACCTTTGAAAGCTGTCAGTGCATTTGCTCCACCTGTGACGACGCAGGATTTTAATTTATATTCGAACGAGGTCCATCCCAAATTCAAGGATTATGATATCGGCATGGAATATGCACGGCAACAAGGAATGCCTGTGATAGTCGATTTTACCGGATATGGTTGTGTGAATTGTCGTAAGATGGAGGCGGCTGTGTGGACAGATAGTAAAGTGGGCGGTATCATCAATGATAAATATGTGCTTATCTCTTTGTATGTAGATGATAAGACTCCATTGAATGAGCCGCTCAAAGTAACGGAAAATGAAACAGAACGTACCTTACGCACGGTAGGGGATAAATGGAGCTATCTGCAACGTGTGAAGTTTGGAGCAAATGCACAGCCTTTTTATGTATTGCTGGATAATGAAGGTTATCCGTTGAATAAGTCGTATGCATATAATGAAGATATTACTTCTTATATTGAGTTTTTACAGAAAGGATTGGAACATTACGTAAAATGAATTTAGTCATTGATTCTCTTTTTAACCTGGACTCGTGATCGATAGGATTAGAAAAGGAATTTGTTTTTAGGTAGTGGGGCCGGCATACAAAGCGTGACTTTGTTTGCCGGTCTTTTTTATGCTCCCTTGTCCCTCTGCTTGTCGCTTTTTTCCAGGTATTGGGTTGATTATTTGCTATAAATATTGTTTGTAGGCTCTGTAGTGCCGATAATCGCTTGTCGTTTCATGTCCGTTGAATATGTCGCATTTTTGCATTGTTAACGTTAGCGAAGTAATTATTAAACAGTATTCATTTAAAAAAAGAAAAGTATTATGGCAATTAGATTTAAAAGAATTCAACGTCTGTGTGACCCGACAAACAAAGAGGCAGGAAAGAAAGTGTATCCGGTGATTTCTTATCAATATGATACGAGTGCTACACTGGATGAGTTTGCAAAAGAAATCTCTTCTACTTCCGGTGTAAGTGAGGGTGAAACAATTAGTGTATTGAAAGATTTTCGTACACTTCTACGTAAGACATTACTTTCGGGCCGTTCAGTGAACATTAAGGGATTGGGTTACTTTTTCCTTTCAGCTCAAAGCAAAGGAACGGAAAAGGCAGAAGACTTTACTGTATCCGACATCAGTGGTCTGCGGGTTTGTTTTCGTGCGAATTCGGATATTCGTCTCTTTACAGGAACTTCGACACGTTCGGATGGATTGAAGTTTAAGGATTTGGATCATATCAATGATTCGAGTATCATTGATGGTGGCTCAGGTGAAGGAGGTGAAGCACCGGATCCTGACGGAGGTGCGGGAGGCAATGGTGAAGCACCCGATCCGGCAGCTTGATAAACGGGAAGTCGGGAATTAGCGACTTTGTATGGAATGGGGCTTCGGCCTCATTCTTTCTTTATAACTACATAAATAGATCAATATGCAAATAACTACAATCCTTGCTTTCATTACTGCTATGGGTGGTTTGGAAGCGGTGAAATGGATGGTGAGATATATCTCTTGCCGAAAAACGGATGCACGGAAAGAGGAGGCAGACGTAAGCAGTCTGGAAGAAGAAAATCGTCGTAAAAAGGTGGATTGGCTGGAAGATCGCCTGACACAGCGGGACGAGAAAATAGACGGGCTTTATATCGAGCTTCGCAAGGAGCAGGAAGAGAAGATCGACTGGATACATAAATGTCATGAGGTGGAGTTGGCACAGAAAGAGTCAGAGGTGAAAAAGTGTGAGATCAGAGGGTGTGTGAAGCGCATTCCTCCTTCGGAATATTAATAAGGTTAGTTGATAAAAATAAAATATCATGAGAAAGATAGATTCTATTATAGTGCATTGCTCGGCAACAAAAGCCGGACAGGACTTTACCGCCGCAGATATTGACCGTTGGCACCGGGAACGTGGGTTCAATGGTATTGGTTATCATTATGTTATCTTCAGGTATTGGGACACCGGGATACTTCGCCGGATTTGAATGGAGACGGGGTGATCGAACCTTATGAATACGTGAAAACGTGTCCTTGTTTTGATGTGAGGGAGTTTATGGGAAAGGGATGATGGTGAGAACGGTGGTTGATAGGAAAAATACTAATCAGAAACAGCTTCTCCAAAAGGTAAATTCACAATCGGTAAATTCGTTGGGTATAAGTTTTAAAATGAAGTCTCATGAGACAGATTTTGAAAAACACACTAGCAGAATAGGAGGTAAATATTTATATGGAATTATTTTGTTTAGTGACTTGAATCAGTTGAATGACATCAGCATGAAGCCTCAATATGCAACGATTTGTGGTATTACACGGCAGGAACTGGAAGATACTTTTATTCCAGAATTGAACCAGCTGGCGGAAATGAATGAACTGACTTATGAAGAAACAGTGAATAAAATGACAGCTTTGTATGACGGTTATCATTTTTGTGAGTTTGCTGAAGGAGTCTTTAATCCGTTCAGCGTGCTTAATGTTTTCGATGGGTATAAGTTTAGTAATTATTGGTTCCAAACCGTTACTCCTACTTTTTTGGTTGAATTACTTAAAGAGAGTGAGTATGATTTGCGTACATTAATTGATGGGATAGAGGCTAGCGCTTCTTCTTTTATGGAGTATCGAGTGGATGCCAATAATCCTATTCCACTGATTTATCAGAGTGGTTATCTGACTATAAAAGACTATGATAAGGAGTTTCAATTATATCGCCTGGCTTTTCCTAATGATGAAGTCCGTTATAAATCTGGGTTATATTTCCAAGGGTCATTCAAATGTTTTTTTGAATATTTGCATAGGAATATATAGAATAATACTATCTTTGTAGAGGTATATCGGGTTTAATGGAGTGATTGTTCAATAATATTCATATCTTAGACATGAATACAATTTGCCATATTCGTGATTATACGGACCTTTGCAGAGAGAATACTTTCTTGCCCTCGTCAAGATGGGCAGATTAAGATAAAGATCCCTCGTGGATCGGCTGCCTGTGAAGGTCGCTCTATTGTTTGTTTTGTTTGTGTTTTGGTGCACCTTTTTTCTGATAAAGAATAAGGTGCACTCTTTTTATAGTAATGTAACAGATTAAATATATATTTGAAGAAAAAAGAAGATGGGTGAAAAAGCTTCAATGTGGAATCTTTGGCACGGCTGTCACAAATTAAGTGAGGGCTGCCGACATTGTTATGTATACCGGACAGATGGTAAATATGGAAAAGACAGTTCGGTGGTGATAAAGACGGAAAAGTTTGATTTACCTTTGCAACAGAAAAAGAATGGTACATATAAGATACCTTCGGGGAATTTGGTATATACCTGTTTTACTTCCGATTTCCTTATTGAAGATGCTGATGAATGGCGTGCCGAAGCATGGGAAATGATGCGGATACGGCAGGATCTTCGTTTCCTCTTTATCACTAAGCGGATAGACAGGTTGCAACAGTGTCTGCCTCCGGATTGGGGCGATGGGTATGAGAACGTAACAATTTGCTGCACGATGGAGAATCAGGATAGAGTGGATTATCGTTTACCTATTTATAAAGAAATTCCTATTAAACATAAAATCATTATCTGCGAGCCGCTTCTTAGTCGGATTGATTTCAGAGGTGAATTAGGGGATTGGGTGGAACAGGTGGTTGCCGGAGGAGAGTCGGGAAAGGAAGCCCGGATATGTGATTACGAGTGGGTATTGGATATCCGGCAGCAATGTATCGATGCGAATGTCGGTTTTTGGTTTAAGCAGACTGGGAGTTATTTGCTGAAAGAGGGACATGAATACAAGATTGCCCGGCAGTTCCAACATTCGCAAGCGAGGAAGGCTGGGTTGAATTATACGCCTGATAAACAAGAAATAAAAGGTTAGTTCAGGTATTTTTTACTGAAAGCGGGGATTGTTTAACAATCTTCGCTTTTTTGTTTTATTGAGTACAAAATGCGGATAATCACGTCTTTTCTTAAAGATGTTGTGTAAACTTTAAATTATCCATATTAATGAAACAGATAAAGCTGTTATTTCTTTTAGCATCTGCATCCGTTACGGGCGTATTTGCGCAAAGCAACGGATTGACGGATATGAGCCAGAGTCGCTATGCAAAAATGACAAATACCGGAATCGACGCCGTACATTGGACGAACGGATTTTGGGGAGATCGTTTTAATGTGTTTAGCCGGACTTCCCTGCAAAGTATGTGGAACACTTGGAACACACCGGAAATATCCCATGGGTTCCGTAATTTTGAGATTGCTGCCGGTGTGTGCAAGGGTGAACATTGGGGACCTCCGTTTCACGACGGAGATATGTATAAATGGATGGAAGGAGTGGCTTCTGTCTATGCAGTCAACAAAGATCCGGAACTGGATAAATTAATGGACAACTTTATTACTTGTGTCGTAAAAGCCCAGCGTACAGACGGTTATATACATACTCCGGTAATTATTGAAGAACTAAACAAGGGCATTGATTCCCATACATTGGCTGACCCGAACAAGCAAACGGTCATAGGAACGAAAGTAGGTGACGAGAATGAAAAAGGAGCTTTTGCCAATCGGCTGAACTTTGAGACATATAACTTGGGACACCTGATGATGGCAGGTATTGTGCATCGTCGTGCCACCGGAAAGACCACTCTTTTTGATGCTGCTGTGAAAGCGACGGATTTCCTCTGCCATTTTTATGAAACGGCTTCTGCCGAATTGGCCCGCAATGCCATTTGCCCTTCACATTATATGGGAGTGGTCGAAATGTATCGTGCCACGGGAAATCCCCGTTATCTGGAACTTTCAAAGAACCTGATTGATATTCGCGGTATGGTGGAAAACGGAACGGATGATAATCAGGATCGTATTCCTTTCCGCGACCAGTATCGTGCAATGGGGCATGCCGTACGTGCAAATTATCTGTATGCAGGAGTAGCGGATGTATATGCCGAGACAGGCGAACAACAATTGATGAAAAATCTGACTAGTATCTGGAATGATATTGTCACCCGGAAGATGTACGTGACCGGAGCTTGCGGTGCTCTTTATGATGGAACATCACCGGACGGAACTTGCTATGAGCCGGATAGTATTCAGAAGGTACATCAGAGCTACGGACGTCCTTATCAGTTGCCGAATAATACAGCGCACAATGAAACATGTGCCAATATCGGAAATATGCTTTTCAACTGGCGTATGCTGGAAGTGACAGGAGATGCGAAGTATGCCGAACTGGTAGAAACCTGCCTTTATAATAGTGTATTGAGCGGTATCAGTCTGGACGGAAAGAAGTATTTCTATACCAATCCGCTTCGTATCAGTGCCGATCTTCCTTATACACTTCGTTGGCCGAAAGAACGGACGGAATATATCAGTTGTTTCTGCTGCCCGCCGAATACATTGCGTACATTGTGTCAGGCACAGAATTACGCCTACACATTGAGTCCGGAAGGCATTTACTGTAACTTGTATGGTGCAAATACGCTGACTACGATTTGGAAAGACAAAGGAGAACTGGCGTTAACACAAGAGACGGATTATCCTTGGGAGGGAAATGTACGTGTAACGTTGGATAAAGTTCCTCGTAAGGCGGGTACTTTCTCGCTCTTCTTACGTATTCCTGAATGGTGCGAAAAGGCTACGCTCACGGTGAATGGACAGCCGCTGCAAGCCAATGCAAAGGCAAATTCGTATGCGGAAGTAAATCGTACATGGAAGAAGGGGGATGTAGTGGAACTGGTGATGGATATGCCTGTCCGTTTGCTCGAAGCTCATCCGTTGGCAGAGGAGATTCGTAATCAGGTGGTCGTGAAGCGCGGCCCATTGGTTTACTGTTTAGAAAGTATGGATATTGCGAACGGGGAAAAGATTGATAATGTATTGATTCCCGCTGATATAAAACTAACTCCGAAGAAAATTACAATTGAAGGCAGTCCGATTGTTGCACTTGAAGGAGTGGCACGTCTGGCATCTGCAACTTCGTGGGAAGGAGTACTTTACCGACCGGTTGCTCAGGCTGAAAAGACAGTAAATATCCGTCTGATTCCTTATTATGCTTGGGGAAACAGAGGAAAAGGAGAAATGACTGTATGGATGCCTCTTGCCAGATAGGCCGGATTGTTTAGTATACAGAAATGAAAAAAGTCATGAAAAAGTTATTTGTAACGGCTATATGTATCTTGTGCAGTCACTGGCTATTGGCCGGTGAGATATGGATTTCTCCCAAGGGCAGTGACTTCAACGACGGAACTCGTCAATCTCCTAAAGCCACGCTGACTTCTGCCTTACGACAGGCACGAGAATGGCGCAGGACAAAGGATAACCGTATTCAAGGTGGAATCACGATCTATATGGAAGGTGGAACGTATGCCCTCTATGAACCGGTTTTTATCCGTCCGGAAGATAGCGGAACCAAGGAATCGCCCACAATCATTTGTTCGGTAGGCGATGAAAAGGTGATATTGAGTGGGGGAATCAGCATAAATGGTTGGAAGAAGCAAGGGAAAGTTTGGGTAGCAGATGTCCCGGCATTTAATGGACGTCCATTGGATTTCCGTCAGTTGTGGGTGAATGGGAAAAAGGCTGTTCGTGCCCGTGATATGGAAGATTTCGAAAAGATGAATCGCATTTGCAGTGTGGATGAGAAGAATGAAATTCTTTATGTACCTGCAGTTTCCATTCGCAGACTTATTGATAATAAAGGGAATTTGAAAGCTAAATATGCCGAGATGGTATTACATCAGATGTGGTGTGTTGCCAATCTTCGGATTCGTTCAGTCGAAGTGCAGGGAGATAGCGCGGCAATACGTTTTCATCAACCGGAAAGCCGGATTCAGTTTGAGCATCCCTGGCCGCGTCCGATGGTGACGACGGACGGACATAATTCTGCTTTCTATCTGACAAATGCCCGTGAATTGCAGGATGTACCCGGAGAATGGTATCATGATATGGATGCCCGTAAAGTATATTATTATCCACGGGAAGGAGAGAAGATGCAGGAGGCGGAAGTGATAGTGCCTGCTGTTGAGACATTAGTACAGGTGGAAGGAACTTTGGATCGTCCGGTGTGTCATATTCGTTTTGAGAAAATTACTTTTTCCTATACTACGTGGATGCGCCCATCAGAAAAAGGACATGTACCTCTTCAGGCAGGTATGTATCTGACAGATGGTTACCGGATTGATCCGAAAATGCAACGGAACTACTTGAATCATCCGTTGGATAACCAAGGATGGTTGGGACGTCCTGCAGCTGCAGTTCGTGTGGTTGCTGCAAGACAGATTGATTTCGAGCGTTGCCGGTTCGAGCATTTAGGTTCAACCGGATTGGATTATGAAGAAGCGGTGCAAGGCGGTGTTGTTCGTGGCTGTATCTTCCGCGATATTGCCGGAAATGGTCTGTTGGTCGGCAGTTTTTCTCCGGCTGCTCATGAAACGCATTTGCCATACGATCCTGCTGATCGTCGGGAGGTATGCACACAGCAACAAATCAATAATTGCTATTTCACGGAAATAGGCAATGAAGATTGGGGATGCCTTGCCATTGCTGCGGGATATGTGGGGGACGTCAATATCGAGCATAATGAAATCTGTGAAGTTCCTTATAGTGGCATCAGTCTTGGTTGGGGATGGACGCAAACTGTGAATTGTATGCGTAATAACAGAGTACATGCCAATCTGATTCATCATTATGCGAAACACATGTATGACGTGGCAGGTATTTACACACTCGGTTCACAGCCGAAAAGTTATGTAACGGAGAATTGCGTGCATAGTATTTATAAGCCGGGGTATGTACACGACCCTAACCACTGGTTCTATCTTTATACGGATGAAGGTTCTTCTTTTATTACTGTATGTGATAATTGGACAGAAGGAGAGAAGTATCTGCAAAATGCCAATGGTCCGGGAAATGTATGGGAGAACAATGGTCCGAAGGTGGATAGTGTTATTCGTGAACGTGCGGGACTGGAAGCAGGATATAAGGATTTACTAAATATTCAGTAGGTATTGACAAGTCATTTAGTTTGTTAGTAATAGAAAGAAAAATGAAAAAGAAATATATGATATTGCTTAGTGCCTTGTCTTTGGCAAGCAGCACATTTGCCCAAACTTGGATATGGTATCCGGGAGATTACGAAATCTGGCTGGGAAATCAGATGAATAACCGTCGTACGGAACGAGGTGCATTTTTTCCTCCTTTTTGGAAAACGGACAGTCATTATGTTGTCGTAGAATTCAGCAAGCAACTGAATCTTTCCGAGCCGGAAGAAATCTTTATTGCTGCCGAAGGAAAGTACAACGTCAAACTGGATGGAAAGCTCCAGTTCGGTATGCCGGAAACCATGTTGCTTCCGGCAGGAAAACATAGCCTGAACATTAAAGTCTGGAATCAGGCTACTCCTCCCACTATTTATGTGAAGGGAAAAACGGTGAATTCAGATTCTTCCTGGCGTGTGACTTACGAAGATAAAGAATGGATTGACGAGAGCGGAAAAGCCAGTGACACATCTGCCACTATCTATATGGATGCCGGATGCTGGAACTTTGACGGAGCTACCCAACGTCCTTCCCGATTCAGTCTGACGCGTAAACCGCAGCAACCCGTTACGAAGACAGAACAGTCTGAAGGAGGTTTCCTTTATGATTTTGGAAAAGAAACATTCGGATTCATCACATTGAAGAATCTTTCCGGAAAAGGAAAAATAGAAATTTATTATGGTGAAAGCCCGGAAGAAGCAAAAGATAAAGCATATTGTGAAACATTGGACAAACTTTTGCTCGAACCGGGACAAGTGACCGACCTTGCTATCCGCAGTACTTCTCCCTTGAGTAATTCTGAAAACGAATATACATTGGAGAACAGTAAAGCCTTCCGCTATGTTTATGTAACTCATGAGCCGGGAGTACAGATTGGAGAAGTCTCCATGCAATATGAATATCTTCCTGAAGAATACCGCGGAAGTTTCCGTTGTAATGATGAGGAATTGAATCGTATTTGGGAAGTTGGCGCATACACCATGCATCTCACTACCCGCGAATTCTTCATTGACGGTATCAAACGTGACCGTTGGGTATGGAGTGGCGATGCCATCCAAAGTTATTTGATGAACTACTATCTTTTCTTTGATAACGAATCCGTCAAACGTACAATCTGGTTGCTTCGTGGCAAGGACCCTGTGACCAGCCACAGTAATACAATCATGGACTATACTTTCTACTGGTTCCTTAGCGTATATGACTATTATATGTATAGTGGTGACCGCCATTTTGTCAACCAACTGTATCCGCGTATGCAAACAATGATGGATTACGTGTTGGGACGTACCAATAAGAATGGCATGGTAGAAGGTATGACCGGCGACTGGGTATTTGTGGACTGGGCAGACGGCTATCTGGATAAGAAAGGCGAACTCTCTTTTGAACAAATCTTATTTTGCAGAAGTCTGGAAACGATGGCTTTGTGTGCGGAACTGGTCGGAGATGCCAATGGCAAACAGAAATACGAGAAGCTGGCTGCTGCGTTGAAGGCAAAGTTAGAACCTGCCTTCTGGAATAATCAGAAACAGGCATTTGTACATAACTGCGTCAACGGTCAGCAAAGTGATGCAGTCACCCGTTATGCGAATATGTTTTCTGTCTTCTTTCAATATTTGAATGAAGATAAGCAACAAGCCATTAAACAGTCTGTTCTGCTGAATGACAGTATTCTGAAAATAACAACTCCCTATATGCGTTTTTACGAACTGGAAGCCCTTTGTGCTCTTGGCGAACAGGATGCTGTAATGAAAGAAATGAAAGCCTATTGGGGAGGAATGTTGAAGGAAGGTGCTACCTCCTTCTGGGAGAAATATAACCCGGAAGAAACCGGAACGCAACATCTTGCCATGTATGGCCGTCCTTATGGAAAGAGTTTGTGCCATGCTTGGGGAGCGAGTCCTATCTACCTGTTGGGCAAATATTATTTGGGGGTGAAACCTGTAAAAGAAGGATATAAAGAGTTTGCTATTGCTCCTGTGTTGGGAGGATTGAAATGGATGGAAGGCACTGTTCCTACTCCGAATGGCACTATCCATGTCTATATGAACAGCAAAACGATGAAAGTGAAAGCAACAGAGGGGAAAGGCTATCTAACCATCAAAAGCCGTCGTCCACCTAAAGCAAATATCGGAACACCGGAAAAAGTGTCGGTAGGAGTATGGCGCCTCTGGATCGATTCACCCGAAGAAAGAATTGTTACCTATCATTTATAATACATTGTTAATTAGTTAGTGGAGTTAGTCCTTGATTAACGGTTCCTCTTTTTAATGGGGGATTGTTAATCGGGGACTTTTTTCGTAAATTCCTCTAGGTTTTCTAGGGAATTTGCTACATTTGCTCTTCATAAAGAGAAAAACATTTAGTTCTTTTGGAAACAAGTAAACAAAATCCGAAGAATGAAAAACAAAATTGACCAATATACTGATACGGATGATGATAAACTCTTTGCCTTGATTGAACAAGGTGATGAAGGAGCTTTCACTCAAGCCTATGAAAGGTATCACAAACTATTATATGTATTAGCCTATCGTTATTTAATGAGTTCTGATATGGCAGAAGATGTAGTACAACATGTTTTTAGCCGTTTGTGGGAATTTCGTTCAGAACTACGTGTGGGAATCAGCCTAAAGAACTATCTCTTTACGATGACGAAAAATCACGTCTTGAACTTGATTCGCAATGAAAACAGCGCGATTGCAAAGAACTATGAGATGGCACAAGCCGCTTTGCCTTACGAAGATAATCTGATAGAAAAATTGGAGAAAAGAGAGTTGATGTCCAGCTTTTATAAAGCTGTGGATATGCTTCCTGTGCAAAAACGGGATATTTGCTTGATGAAAGTACAGGAGGAACTGACAAATCAGGAGATTGCGGAACGGATGAATTTATCCGTAAATACTATCAAGACGCATTATTCGGAAGCGTTGAAACTTCTCCGTATCCATCTAAGTAAGATGTTAATAATTGTTGCATTTACCACACTAATGACCTTTTTGAGTGTCCATTTAATAAAGTGATAAAAATGAATAGACCTACTGATAAACAAATAGAAGAAGTTCTGGCAGGAATTGCCAGCCCGGAAGATGCAAAATATGTGGCAGAGTGGTTTGCCACGGAAGAAGGTAGCGACTATCTCGAAGCCGCTATGACACGGGATTCCGGACTGATAAAAAATGAGTTTGCAGACTTGTATGTAGACCATGATATTCCTTCAAAGAAAATATTAGAACAGATACGTAAGAACATTCGTATTAAGAAGTTGAAGCGTATCTGTTTCCGAGTTGCAGCCGTATTGATACCTGTTGTCTTAATTGTCGGACTTTATATGCAACTGAACTCAAAAGTCGACCTGTTCGGTACTTCCGAATATGAGGAAGTGGTGGTAGATAAAGGAGAACGCATACAAATCATGTTTCAGGACGGAACAAAAGTATATATCAATTCTGATTCGAAACTAAGATACCCGAAGAAGTTTGCTTTGAACACCCGCGAAGTTTTTCTTGAAGGAGAAGCCTATTTCGTAGTAGCCAAAAATAAGAACCGTCCTTTTATAGTCAATTTAAGCGGACCGGCAATTCATGTATTGGGAACTTCTTTCAATGTACAGGATTACCCGGAGAATAAGGATATAGTAGTATGTCTGGATGAAGGAAATATTAATCTGACCCTTCCTACGGAAAAGAAATACCCGGTGAAACCTGGCGAAAGATTAGTGTACAACAAAGATAACCAGCAGTGCACTATTTCCAAAATGAACGATATGCGACGCCTGTCGATGTGGAAACAGAATGTGATAGTATTTAAAGATACCCCGCTGTCGGAAGTCATTAAAATATTGAACCGCTGGTATAATGTAGAGTTTAAAGTCGAAGATGAAAACGTTTTGAAGTATGTCTATACATTGACTTCGGACAATACATTATTAGAGAAAGTATTAATGGATTTAGAGAAAATCGCTCCGGTGAAGTTTGAGTATAATGAAGATAAAAAAGAAGTGATAGTAAAAATGAAATAATATAATCATTAGAAATAAATAGGGCATATGAATAAAGAAGTGGATTTATCCGTATCTTGTTATGGAAAAGTAAAAGACAGGAAATATGATATTGTGATATTGCCGTGGGGAGCTACCGAACCTCATAATCTGCATTTGCCATATATGACAGATTGTATTCTTTCCCATGATGTAGCAGTTGATGCTGCATTGATGGCTAAACAGAAATATGGCGTAAACTGCATGGTTATGCCGCCTATCGGCATGGGTTCACAAAATCCGGGACAACGGGAACTTCCCTTCTGTATCCATACGCGTTATGAAACACAGAAAGCAATACTGACTGATATTGTTTCTTCCCTTTATGCTCAAGGTATCCGAAAATTGATTATTATCAACGGGCATGGCGGCAATACTTTTAAAAGTATGATTCGTGATTTGTCGGTAGACTATCCTGACTTCCTGATAGCATCGAGTGAATGGTACACCGTGCTAAAGGTAAAGGACTATTTTGAAAATCCGGGTGACCATGCAGATGAAGTCGAGACATCCGTAATGATGCACTATCACCCCGAACTGGTCAATCTTGAAGAAGCAGGGAATGGAGAATATAAAACTTTTGCCGTACAATCTTTGAATGAAAAAGTAGCATGGATTCCCAGGAACTGGGGGAAAGTATCTAAAGATACCGGTGTTGGCGATCCACGTGGAGCTTCCGTAGAAAAAGGAAAGAAGTTTGCGGAAGCAGTCGCAGAGAAATATGCAAAGCTCTTTGACGAATTGGTGAATCAGGAACTTTACTAAATTACAAAAAATATAGTGACGCTATCCTTGCGTGATAGTGACGGTATCCGGTAAGTATGGCGTCACTATGTGGACAGGATAGTGACGGTATCCCAAAAGACTGTTTCTAGCGAATTGCCAAAAACACGAATCTATCTCTTGTTATAAGTCCTTCTGAAAATAAAATCCGGAAGGACTTTTCTTTTTATATCCCATTTTCCTACAAATAAAAACTAAAACATATCTCGCTGAAAACTAATATATTATCACACGAAACTTTATTGGAAATAAAAAAACTTCAGAAAAAAACGTTTTTTCCCTCACCCGCTTCTTAATCTCGTGTGTCCACTAAATACAAAGAGATTAAGAACCTATTTATAACTTTAAACAAACTAAGTATGAAGAACAGAGTATTGCTTGTATTGTTATTCAGCTTTGCTGTAAGTCTTGCGGCGTCGGCTCAGAAAATAACAATGAATCTTCAACAAGTCAAGTTGGAGAAAGTCTTTTCGCTCATTACTAAACAGACAGGACTTACGGTAGCATATAGCCGTACGATTGTCAATCCCGAACGGATTGTTTCTGTCCAGGCAAAAGACAAAGACCTTTCTAAAGTATTGGATGATTTATTCGCGGGTACAAATGTAGCTTATGAAATTGGAGAGAAGAAAATATATTTGAAAGCAAAAGAAGCTCCCGTTGCATCACAAGGGAACCAAAAAACAAAGAAAATAACGGGAACGGTGACGGATATCAAAGGCGAACCGATAATTGGTGCTAGTGTATTGGTGAAAGGAGCGGGAACAGGTACTGTGACAGATGTAGATGGTAACTTTACATTGGATGCTCCGGCAGACGCTCTTCTGGCTGTCAGTTATATCGGTTATAAAACACAGGAAGTAAAGGTGGGGAATAAGAACTCATATTCTATCCAATTGCAGGACGATACCGAAGTACTGGATGAAGTCGTAGTAGTTGGTTACGGCGTGCAGAAGAAATCAAGTTTGACAGGTGCCGTTGCTTCCATCTCTTCTCAGGAAATCAGCAAACAGGTATCATCTAATGTTGCTTCAAGTTTACAGGGGCGTACACCGGGGGTAGACATCGTGCAGCAAGCTGGTGTTGCTGGGGCAGATGTAAACATCGTGATTCGCGGTGCCGCTTCTTTTGGCGCTACCGAACCTCTGTATGTTATCGACGGAGCATTCAGTAATGCTGGATTAAGCTCATTGAATCCCAATGATATTGAATCTATCGAAGTACTGAAAGATGGTGCGGCAGCCGCTATCTACGGTTCACGTGCCGCTAATGGTGTCGTTTTGATTACTACCAAGAAAGGAAAGTCTGGTAAGCCTGTCATTCAGATAGACGGTTCGTTCGCTTTTCAGAAGACGACTAATATTCCGGAGTTTCTCAATGCGTCGGAATGGAGAGAATTTGCCAATATGGTGGCAGATAACAGTGGCTTGCCTCATGCACCGGAGAATGACAATCCCACCAATCCGAACCTGAATACCGACTGGTCAAAAGAATGGATACAGTTTGCCCCGGTATGGAACTTAAATGCCAGTATCGCAGGTGGTGGGGACAACTCTACTTTCAGCACAAGCCTTGGTTATCTTGACCAAACCGGTATGACGATTTATTCAGATTATAAACGCTATAACTTCCGCCTGAATACCTCCTATAAAAAAGGACGTTTCTCATTTTCCGAAACCCTCGGACTGACGCATAAGGATAAAACTCCTACAACAGCTTTCAACATAGCTTTACCAACGTTACCTATTTATGATGAACAAGGGCGGTTTACCTCCGGTGGTCCTGATTATTACATCAACCCCGAAGATGGCAAGGCGCAGAATAAGATAGCCCCGTTACATTATACAGACCAGTTTAATAAAGTGACAGATTTAATCGGCTCTTTGAATGCCCAACTGGATATTTGGGGCGGCTTAAAATACAAATTATCGTTAAGTGGAAATTATAGCAATAAGCATAATTACACCCATACCCCCGAGTACTATACAAAGTGGAACTCGGATGGAACTCCCGATAAAGATTACGGCAACACACGTAACAGTGTATCGGAAACAAGAGGTGAAGAGTTCACTTATACGATTGATAACTTGCTGACTTACAACAAGACATTTAACCGTCACTCAATAGACGCTTTATTAGGAACAAGCTGGATGAGAGAATACTATCGCTACATGACCAACTCTACCATTAACGATTTAGGAGGAACGGACATTACCGGATTCCAAAATGAGGATGGCAAAATTTCGGCAGGCGACAGTAATGCAGCATTGCTCTCTTTCTTCGCCCGTGTGAACTACGATTATGATAATAAATATCTGCTATCCTTAAGTATCCGCCGGGATGAATCTTCCAAATTCCATAAAGACAATAGAGTAGGTTACTTCCCTTCTGTCTCCGTCGGATGGAATGTGCACCAGGAAAAATGGTTCCAAAATCCTGTAATGAGCAAATTGAAGTTCAGAGCTAGCTACGGTGAGTTGGGTGCCAACTTCCTCAACCCTTATAATTTTGACGCGATAGCTTATGGACCTATTCCCTACACAGTAGGCGGTGAACGTTATGTGACAGGACGCGCAGCCTATCTGAAATCGAAAGATTTGAAATGGGAAACTGCCAAAACCACAGATATTGGTATCGAACTGGGTTTCTTTAATAACGATTTGACCTTATCACTAGACTATTTCGTGAAAAAGAACGTAGATTTGTTGGCACAGATTGACTTGAACTTGTCTTCCGGACAGATCTTTGAAATCAACAGCTCACGTGAAAAACCATACGTCAATACAGCCTCCGTAAAAAACACAGGATGGGAGTTTATGATGAATTACAGGAAACAATTGACGAAAGACTTCCATATAGATGCGACATTCAATATCGCAACGTTGAAGAATAAAGTATTATCACTGGGGGAAAACGTACAGCCGATTACTTCCGGCGCAATGTCCAGCTACTTTAACGATGCCCCCTCCATTACCATGCCGGGAGAAGCAATCGGTTCATTCTATGGTTATAAAATTGACGGTTTTGATGCGGAAGGAAATTTCATTTTCGCGGATACGGACAAGAATGGAGTAGTCAATGCAAATGATAAAGTCATTCTGGGCAACCCTATCCCTGATTTTACATACGGTTTGAACATCAACATGGAATACAAGGACTTTGATTTGACTGTCTTTTTCCAGGGAGTGCAGGGAAATGATATATTCAACCAGAAAAAGTACACCTATTATTTTGATTATTCCAACAACGTGGTCAAAGAGGCTATGAATGGATGGACGAAAACAAATAGAAATACAGGAATCCCTATTATGAAAACCCAAAACACAAGTGGCGGAAACTCCCTGCCGAGTGAATTTTATATTGAAGATGGTTCTTATTTACGTCTGAAAAACCTTCAGTTAGGCTATTCACTGCCTAAAAAGTGGTTGGAAGCAATCCGGTTTAATAAACTGCGTGTTTATGCAGGCGTACAAAATCTGTTTACGTTGACCAAATACTCCGGTTATGACCCGGAAGTTAGTTCAAATGTATTGTTCTCACGTGGCATTGACGTCAGTTCATATCCTAATGCCCGGACATTCACTTTTGGTTTTAACGCTTCATTCTGATAACTAAAAATATGATTAATATGAAAAACTATAAGAAAATATATGCCGCATTTATCTTGGTAGGCGGTTTGATATTACACGGATGCAACGGCATCTTTGATGATCTGGCTATTAATCCGAATCAACCGAGTATGGGAGCTTATTTCACCAGTCCGTCCGCTGTAAATGACGCAGTGATGACCATGTACGGATATATGTCTACGCAACGCTGCCTGGGAGCTTCCGGCTCTAAGACAACGATAATCCGCTCCGACGAGGCATCGTCCAATTCGGATTATGGAAAGCCGGGTATGTTTGGTGCCGACTTGAATGCCAGTTATTACACTATAGAGCAACCTTATACATTGATGTACACCACTGCTTCTCAAGCATCCTACATTATTGAAACCGCCCCGTCTGTTGATTTCAGCGGTAATGAGGAACTGCGGAACGCATACATGGGGGAAGCCTATTTTTGGAGGGCATTTGCGCATTATTACCTATTGATTAATTTCCGGAATATATCTCCCATCAGACAGATGCCACGCAATGGCGATGACTATGTCCGTCCCTTGGAAAAACCTGCTGCCGTATGGAATTTTATTCAAGAAGACCTAGCACACGCGAAAGAACTGTTGCCCGTGAAGGGATATTGGGACAGCAAGAATGCCGGTCGTGTGACAAAAGCTTCCGCAGCCGCCTTATTGGGAAAAGCTTACCTCTACCGTAGTGGAATCGAGCAATATTATGGTGAAGACAAGACCACATTTTACAGTGAAGCTGCCAAAGAATTTGCCGATATTATAGACGGAAAGTACGGAACTTATGACCTGACTAAAAATTATGCCGATAATTTTGATGTCGCTCATGAAAATAACGAAGAATCAATCCTTGAATTTCAATTCTTGGGCGATGTCGATAATGCAGGATTCAATCCGGGGCTTGCCACTTCCGGTTTGGCGTTCGATTCGCGTGGATTGATGTTGCCGGGAGCGGGAGTAGGCTATGAAGGCGTAGTACATAACTGGCTTTATAACGCGTTTGTGAATTCGATAGACAAGGACGGCTATACGGATATCCGGATGTTCTCCACAATGATATTCAATGATTTGGACGCGAGCATTCATTTGAGAAATGACGCAGGCGGCAATCCGATACGTTTGAAAGGTCCCGGCGGCTATAAATGGGAAGAACTTTATCCGGCAAAGAATGGAAAAGAGGGATTCGCCACCGTATCCAATCCTTTGGCACATCCATTCAAAGCAGGTATCAGGAAAGGGATTGATTGTTCCATGCCTACACAAACGGAAGCGGACGGAACTCCCAAACTGGTCGGTGTAGGTGCAGGCGTCAAGGAGTATGTGTATAATCAACCCCGTGCCCATGGAGTGAACTGGCGGTATATTCGTTATGCCGATGTGTTGATGATGTATGCGGAAGCCGTTGTCAGTGGTGGTACGCAAGCATCGGACATGACTCCCTTGCAGGCAGTAAACAAAGTACGCGGACGTGCCAACATGAGCGAACTCCCTTCCGTAACCATGGCTGATATTCAAAATGAAAGAATCCTGGAATTTGCCTTGGAAGGGCATCGTTTCTATGATTTGCTCCGTTGGGGCAAGCTAGCCAGCCGTTTTACGGAGTTGCAGGAATCCGACCCTAACTTCAAGAAGTTCATATCGGCAGATGACTTTAAAGGATTCGTCACCAATAAGCACGAATGGTTGCCGATTCCTATCAATGAAGTGAATTCTAACCCATATATCACAGAAAATAATCCGGGATATTAACTAAGAAAGAATTAATATGATAAAAATGAAAAATATTGCGGTACTACTGTTCTGTTTGGTAGTACCGGGCATAACTATTGCCCAAACAGAAGTGCTTTACAATGGCATACACCTGCCTGAACAATGGCCGCCCCGCTATGCGGAGCCACAAAAAGCACAAGATATGCCGATACCCTATCTTAAACAAAAGCCGGGAGTAATCCCGGTAAATGTAGGGCGGCAACTGTTTGTTGATTCCTTTCTGATTGCAGAAACCAATTTGGACAGAGTGATTCATACTCCCCGGTTTTACGAAGGAAATCCGGTACTCGAACCTGACAAGGAATGGGAAAAGACAACCGAAGGCGGACTCTACGCAGCACCTTTCAGTGACGGGATATGGTATGATGAAAAAGACCGGAAGTTCAAAATGTGGTACTTGGCAGGTGCAGGTGTCCTTCATAAAGGAGATAATCAGACCTTTTATACCGGATACGCAGAATCGGAAGACGGCAAGCACTGGACAAAACCTGTACTGGATATTTGGAACCAAACCAATATTGTAGATACCTGCAATCGTGACGCAGCTACTATTTGGCTGGACAAACAGGAGAAAGACCCGTCCAAACGCTACAAGATGTTCAATGTCGAACGCCGCCCCACCGACCGCAGATGGCAATTTATCTTGAAATACTCGTCAGACGGGATTCATTGGGGAGAGGGAGTAGCCCAGTCCGGTGATTTATACGACCGTTCATCGGCATTCTACAATCCGTTCCGTGATGTTTGGGCATTGAGTATGCGTTATGGGACAAAAGTCTCTTCCCGCTCACGCAGCTATTTGGAAAATAAAGACCCCGAAGTGGCAGTAAGTTTCGCGCATCGTATCCGAAAAGGAGTGCCCGACAAGAATATGGTCTACTGGTTTACCCCGAGCGATAAAGAGCCGCGTCATCCGGAATTTCCGGAAGTAGAACCGGGTATTTACAATTTTGATGCCATTGCTTATGAAAGCCTTATGTTAGGACTGTACAGTGTATGGCAGGGACCGGAAAATGGAGTTTGTGCCAAACTGGGTATTCAGAAAAAGAATGAAATTTTTCTAGGGTATAGCCGTGACGGCTTCCATTTCTACCGTCCTTCTTTCAAGCCTTTCATGGCAGTAAATGAGACGGAAGGAGCGTGGAACTGGGGCAATATGCAGTCTATCAACGGAGTGCCTTTAATAGTAGGGGATTCACTTTATTTCTATTCCAGTGGACGTCTAAAAAACAAGATTATGTGGGATAGCCACACATCTACCGGACTGGCTACTTTGCGCAGAGATGGTTTTGTCTCCATGCATGGAGATAAGGACGGGTATCTGTTGACGGAAAAGATCCGTTTTGACGGTAAGCATCTTTTTATCAATGCAGATGTAAAAGGTAGCCTGACTGTAGAAATTCTGGATGAAAATGGAAAGCCATTGGAAGGGTTTACCCGGAAAGACTGTGTGCCGGTGAAAAAAACGGATAAGACAAAATTGTTGGTTACATGGAAGAAACATCAGGATATAGCATCACTCATCGGAAAGGCTGTTCAACTGAAGTTCTATCTGAATAACGCTGATATATATGCATTTTGGATTTCTCCGTGGCAAACGGGTGAAAGCCGTGGATATACAAGCGGCGGCGGACCGGGACTGTCACCTGGCGGCATAGATGTTCCTGCAAACCCATAAAAGATAAATGAGTATGAAACGTTTATTCTATACATTACTATTCTGCCTGCCTTGCGTGTTGATAGCTTGCGGTGGCAGTGATGATACTCTGGGTGGAGATGACAATCCCCCGGTAGTGGTTCCGCCTGACGAAGAGACGGTAGATTCACGGCTACTATATAATGGGATTCGTTTGCCCGAACAGTGGCCGCCGGTACGTTCGTCTTCGTCTGAACTGGAAAAAGGAATGTCACCCTTTTATCTGTCGAACAAACCTTCTGTTATCAATATTTCGGTAGGACGCCAGTTGTTTGTAGACAATTTCCTGATAGAATCCACCAATCTGAAACGTACTTTCTATTATCCTGAATATTATTCGGGCAATCCGATATTGACACCGGAACAGGATTGGGAGAAAACCGGAACAAAAGGTGCGGCATTTGCCGCTCCTTTCAGCGATGGAGTATGGTACGACGAAAAGGAAGGAAAATACAAAATGTGGTATATGGCAGGCGGCGGTTCTTATGCAACCAATGGAGCGGGTGTAACTTGTTATGCGGAATCAACAGACGGCATTCGCTGGACAAAACCGACTCTTTCCATTGTAGCCGGAACAAATATCGTTGACTATAACTCAGAACGTGACGCGTCTGTTATTTGGATGGATAAACAGGAAAGTAATGCTTCGAAAAGATACAAGATGTTTCTGGTTGCCCGTGAATCCGGGAAATGGAGATACCATTACAAAACTTCCCCAGACGGCAAAGTCTGGCGTGCCGCAGCTCAATCGGAACCTATTGCCGACCGTTCTACGGTATATAAAAATCCATTCAGAAACGTTTGGGTTTATAGTATGCGGCATAACGTCCGGGTGAACGCGAATAAGCTGGTACGTGCGAGGGATTATAATGAAAATGCCGACCCGGAAGCCGGAACAAAGAAAGCGGAAGCATTATTGAGTGCATTCTGGTTCGGCCCATGGGCTAATGAGCAACGCCATACAGACTATCCGAATATAGCACCTGCGATATATAATCAGGATGCCACGCCTTATGAAAGCATTATGCTGGGATTCTTCTCCGTTTGGCAAGGGCCGGAAAACGATGTTTGTGCTTCGGACAACGTAATCAAGAGAAATCAAGTCATGGTAGGATATAGCCGCGACGGTTACAGTTGGTTCCGTGAGGATATGAATCCTTTCCATGCCGTAAATACAACTACCTCGGACGCGTGGAATCAAGGTAACCTGCAATCCGTAGCCGGAGCACCGTTAATTGTCGGCGATAAACTCTATTTCTATCTGAGCGGTCGTCGTTTGAGAGGTACGCAGGAGATTACCACTACCGGACTGGCTATGCTTCGTCGCGACGGGTTTGCTTCCATGAAAGGAACGGGCGAACTGCAAACGCCCTTATTGAAATTTGACGGTTCGTACTTCTTTGTCAATGCCAATGTCACAGGAGAAATGAAAGTGGAGCTTTTAGATTCCGATAATAAAGTAATCGAAGGATTCTCAAAAGATGAATGTAAAGTCTTGAAAGGGGATAATGTAAAAGCGAAGATAGAATGGGCTAGAAATGCTTCATTAGCCTCTCTGAAAGACAAACAACTGAAAGTAAAATTCTATATTGATAACGGTGAAATATTTGCTTTTTGGATTTCTCCTTCTGCGAATGGGGAGAGTATGGGATATACCGCTGGCGGAGGTCCCGGGCTGAATATTTCCGGAATAGATAAAACCAATTAAAAAATCATAGTATGAAAAATTTAGCCTATATTTTATTCTCTTTGTTACTGCTTTGTGTAACATCATGTAAAGAAGAAGATACTATTTATAAAACAGCCGCGAAAGCTGCTTTTTCGGTGGGTAATGAATATGAAGTGGGAGAAACAGTGACCTTTACGGATGCTACGATCCCGGATGAAGGTACTGTAATTGTAACCTATCTATGGGAGTTTGGAGATGAAGGTAAATCAACCTCTACAGAGCAGAGTCCGACATTTATTTTTAAAAAGGATGGGCTTTTCCAAGTTAAACTTACTGTTACCGATAATAATGGTTTGAGAGCTACCAGTCAGAAAGAAATAAAAGTAATTAATCCGACAACACCTGATTTTACGTTAGACAAAACTGAATATCAGATGGGGGATGTGGTAACTTTTATAGATGCTACAGTTACCAAACCTGGGGTAAATATTACTAGTTATTTGTGGGAATTTGGCGACAAAGACAAATCCACCTCTACGAAGCAAAATCCGACTTTTGCCTATAATGAAGCAGGGGCATATCCTGTGAAACTTACTGTTACGGATAGCTACGGATTAAAAGCAAGTGTAACAAAAAATGTGGCTGTATTCGATCCGAGCAAAGCGATTGCCGTACAATGGTTGGCAGTTATGGATGGTTCTGTAACCGGCGGTTCATCTCCCGCACTCTCTTTTGATGGAACGGCTGTATACATGCTGACTGGTGGAGACGCTACAAATGCCGGCCGTCTGAATGCTTACAATATTTCGGATGGTTCTTCGAAATGGATTCTTGATGTTGATAAAGCGATGCAAGACCATCACGACAATGGTAGTGTTGCTGCTGGTGCCAAAGATATTTACGGTAGTCCATCTGTAGGGCGTAATGGTGATATCTATTTTATAGTCAGGGATTTGAAGGATGCCGGTGCGGATCGCCGCTTATTTGTTTTTGCTGTGAAAGAAAGTGGAATCGTGAACTGGGCATATGCCGGCAAAGACGCTAATGTGTATGCCATTACGCCTGCGATTGATGCAAACAGCAATATATATGTTGCGCATAGAAGTAAAAAACTCTGGAAATTGACATCTACGGGAGACTGGTCTGAATATACTTCTAACAATCTTTTGGGGGCAACCGGTGGTTTATCTGTGTCTAAAGACGGAGTAGTCTATGGATTCGGAAACGGCTCAACAGGACTCTTTGCTTATAATACGGTGACAGATACCAATCAATGGATTTATGCGACAGATTTTGGTGGTGCAGGCGATGCTTTCACTGGTGCCTTGAGAAGTGCGACAGTTACTGTCGGTGCTGATGGTACTCTCTACTCTGTGAAAGATTTAGCGTCAGGAGGAGGGGCAGTCTTCGCTTTGACTCCTGAAAGTGTAGAAAAATGGGTGTATCCAGTGGCAGGTGCCATATCTGATGGGGGTGTTGTATTGGGTGCGGATGGTACAATTTACGCTAATGGTGGAAAGGCTTTGTCCACTCAGCCTTCAGCAGGTGTCGTCGCGTTGAATGCCGATGGTAGTTTGAAGTGGCATTATGGAACCACAGAAAATGCGCAGACTGCTCCGCTTGTGGACGACCGTGGTTATATACATTTCATAACAGCCGATGCCACTTACTATGTATTAAAACCAGATGGAACACTCTTCTCATCATTAAAAATAGGAGATAGCACTATCTCTTCTCCTGTGATGGATGATAAGGGCAATCTGTATGTAGCAGTAAAGAAAGGGGGAATTTGGCAAATGGTATGTGCTACCTCTAAAGCTACATCTTATGCAAAAGATTCCGCATGGCCGATGAGAGGACAAAATCCGCAACGAACTGGTTTACAGAAGTAGTTTTAGTATAATCAAATTGATCATAAAAATATGAAACGGATTTACTCTGCCATCGTCTTCTTCTTTTTCGTTTATTGTTTATTTGCCCAGAATGGACGCATATTGATTGCAAATCATTCTTGTGACAATGCCGGAAATGTGGAACGCGTATTTCATTTGCCCGTCTATTATTCAGGCAATCCTGTTTTGAAAGCTGATAAAAAATGGGAATTGAATATAAATGGCGACCCTTATGCCGCTCCTTTCAGTGGTGGTGTATGGTATGATGAAGAAGAGTATAAATTCAAGATGTGGTATTCTGCCGGTGGCGGGAAGTTATTAGGACTCGTCACTTGCTATGCAGAGTCGTCCGACGGGAAAGTCTGGATAAAACCGGAGTTAGACGTTGTTCCGGGTACTAATATTGTAGATACATTAGAACATGATTGCGTTTCCGTATTGCTTGATAAATTTGAGAAAGACCGGACGAAGCGTTATAAAATGTTTGTTGTAGAATTTAATAATCGCTTCACGGTCAGTATGAAACTCAAATATTCTTCTGACGGAATCCATTGGAGTGCGCCGAAGGCTCTTTCGGGAGAATTGTATGACCGTTGTGCGGCTTATTACGACCCGTTTCGCAAAAAATATGTCCTGTCATTGAAAACCATAAACGGAGTGTATAGGCGTTCACGCAATTATTTGGAACATGAAGACCCGGAAATGCTGGTTAGCCTGGCACATAGGATATATGACAACAAGAGCGATAAGTTTATCCGATATTGGTTTAATGCTGATGAGGATGACCCGCGTCATCCTCAATTTCCCGGACTGCGTCCGCAGATATACAATCATGAAGCAATGCCGTATGAAGGCTGTATGCTAGGCTACTTCACCGTTTGGCAGGGACCGGAGAACAATGTTTGCGACAGCCTGAATATTCAAAAAAGAAATGAAGTCCTGATAGGTTGGAGCAAAGACGGTTTTCATTGGAACCGGGAAAACAAGAAACCATTTCTACCTGTCAGTGAGGACTTTCATGCATGGAATGCAGGTAATGTACAGTCTACTGGGGGGAACCCTCTGATAGTCGGAGACTCTCTTTACTTTTATGTCAGCGGACGCTATAACAGCAAGCCGAAACATGATTCCAACTTTGCCACAGGGCTTGCGATGCTTCGTCGTGACGGCTTTGTCTCTATGCGGGCAGGAAAAAAGGAAGGATATGTAGAAATTAAAACCCAGATTCCGGCAAACGGGAACTATTTGTTTGTAAATGCTGATGTGAAAGGGACTTTGGCAGTAGAAGTGCTGAATGATAACGGGCAACCCATAGAAGGATTCACAAAAAGAGACTGCATATTAATGAAGAAGTCGGATAAAACGAAACAGATGATTTCATGGAAAAAACATCTGGACGTAACATCACT
Source organism: Bacteroides luhongzhouii (assembly GCF_009193295.2). NCBI lineage: Bacteria > Pseudomonadati > Bacteroidota > Bacteroidia > Bacteroidales > Bacteroidaceae > Bacteroides > Bacteroides luhongzhouii. The sequence continues at coordinate 4,072,068 of NZ_CP059973.1, forward strand.
GATTGGGAAAACAGTCAGGTTCAAGTTTTATCTGAATCAGGCGGATATCTATGCATTTTGGATTTCGGCATGGCAAACGGGCGAAAGCGGTGGATATACAGGCGGTGGAGGACCGGGACTATCCGGTAAAGGTATAGATACCCTTATGGATAAATTGAAAAATAACTAAATATATTAAACTTAAAAAAGAAACAGTATTATGGAAAAGATTATAGGATTAATCAATGCTCCTTTTACTCCGTTTTATGAAAATGGAGAAGTAAATTATGAACCAATCGAAGCCTATGCGAAGCTACTTGTAAAAAATGGCTTGAAAGGTGTTTTCATCAACGGTTCTTCAGGGGAAGGGTATATGTTGACTGATGAAGAACGGATGAAGTTGGCGGAACGTTGGATGGAAGTTGCACCAGATGGTTTCAAAGTAATTGTTCACGTGGGAAGTTGCTGCGTAAAGTCGAGCCGGATGCTGGCGGAGCATGCGCAGAAAATCGGAGCTTGGGGAATTGGCGCAATGGCTCCGCCTTTCCCGAAAATCGGACGAATAGAAGAACTGGTAAAGTATTGTGAGGAGATTGCTGCCGGAGCACCGGAACTGCCTTTCTATTATTATCACATTCCTGCATTCAATGGTGCATTCTTACCAATGCTTGCTTTCCTGAAAGCTGTTGAGAACCGTATCCCCAATTTTGCGGGAATCAAATACACCTTCGAAAGCCTGTATGAATACAATCAATGCCGTTTGTATAAAGATGGCAAGTTCGATATGCTTCACGGACAGGATGAAACCATTCTTCCATGTTTGGCAATGGGAGGAGCACAAGGCGGAATCGGCGGAACAACCAATTATAATGGTATAAATTTGGTCGGTATCATTGATGCCTGGAAAGCCGGTAACTTGGAAAAAGCCCGTGAATTGCAAAACTTCTCTCAGGAAGTGATTAACGTAATCTGCCATTTCCGTGGAAATATTGTTGGCGGCAAACGTATCATGAAGCTTATCGGACTTGATTTGGGCGGTAACCGTACTCCTTTCCAGAACATGATCGATGACGAAGAAAAGCAGATGAAAGCGGAACTGGAAGAAATCCGGTTCTTTGAACGTTGCAATAAATTCTGACAGGAGGGAAATATGAAGAATATAACTGACTATATACAGAAATGGGCTAATACCTACAAGGATGATATGCTGAATAATATCATGCCCTTTTGGATAAGGTATGGACTGGATACAGTGAACGGTGGTATATATACTTGTGTAGACCGCGACGGCATATTAATGGATAGCACAAAATCCATTTGGTTTCAAGGACGTTTTGCATTTACCTGTTCCTATGCCTACAATCATATAGAAAAGAATCCGGCATGGCTGCAAGCCGCAAAAAGCACACTAGATTTTATAGAGAAGTATTGCTTTGATTCGGAGGGTCGTATGTACTTTGAAGTGACAGCAGACGGACGCCCTTTACGCAAGCGTCGTTACATTTTCTCCGAGTCATTTGCAGCCATAGCGATGTCCGAATATTCGATAGCGTCGGGGGATAAGATGTATGCGGTGAAGGCACTCGAACTATTCAAACGTATGCAGCATTTTCTGCAAATTCCCGGACTGCTTGCTCCCAAATATATGGATACGCTCCCCATGAAAGGACATTCCATCACCATGATATTGATAAATGTAGCTTCCCGAATCAGGGAAGCTATTCAAGACGAATGTCTGACACGGCAGATTGACGAATCTATTGCCTGTTTGGAAAAAGATTTCCTGCATCCGGAGTTCAAGGCATTATTGGAAACCGTAGGACCGAACGGAGAATTTATAGACTCCAATATGGGACGTACCATCAATCCGGGGCATTGTATCGAAACAGCTTGGTTTTTACTGGAAGAATCCAAGTTCCGGGGAGGGGATAAAAATATAAAAGAATTGGGGCTGAAGATTCTGGACTGGTCATGGGAGTGGGGCTGGGATAAAGAATTTGGCGGTATTATCAATTTCAAAGATTGCAGGAATCTTCCTTCGCAGGACTATGCGCAGGATATGAAATTCTGGTGGCCGCAAACAGAAGCAATTATCGCTACCCTGTATGCCTATCTGATGACGAAAGAAGAGAAATACCTGAAGATGCATCAACAAATCAGCGAGTGGACATATACACATTTCCCGGACAAAAAATACGGAGAGTGGTATGGCTATCTGCATCGGGATGGAACGGTTGCCCAGCCGGCAAAAGGAAATTTGTTTAAAGGACCTTTTCATATCCCTCGTATGATGACAAAAGGATATATGCTTTGTGAGGAAATAATGTCTGAAATAAAAAAAGAAAAAAGATGATTGTATCCAATTTACAAAATAGCCAACGGGTGGAGAAACTTCACCCGTTGTTCAAGCAGCTTTTCGATTATGTGAAGTCGCACGATCTGTTGCACGAGGAACTGGGAACTATTAGACTGGATGGTGATAATCTGATTGTCAATAATATCTATCCCGAATGTATTCCTGAAGGAAAACGTTTATTAGAACTGCATCACGATTATATTGATGTGCACATATTGCTTGAAGGCAAAGAAACCATTGGCTGGAAAGCCTTGGAAGAATTAAAAGTGGAAAGGCAAGCTTATGATAAAAAGAGTGATTGTGCCCTATATGGTGACGTTCCTACTACTTTCATCAATCTCTTGCCCGGACAATTCGTCATTGTATATCCGGAGGACCCCCATGCTCCGGCTATCGGTAAAGGCTGGATACGCAAACTGATAGCTAAAGTAAAAGTCTAAGTAAACAGTCTCAAAAATCTTTTAAATACAACTACCATGAAAAATAAAAAAATTTATCCATGGGTAGTGGTTGCGTTGCTTTGGGTAGTAGCGTTGCTCAACTACATGGATAGACAAATGCTTTCTACAATGCAGGAAGCAATGAAAATAGATATTGTAGAGTTGACGAAAGCAGAAGCTTTCGGTGCATTAATGGCAGTCTTTCTTTGGATTTACGGCTTTATGAGCCCGGTTGCCGGAATTATTGCAGACAGGCTTAGTCGTAAATGGTTAATCGTCGGAAGCTTGTTTGTTTGGTCGGCCGTAACATTCCTGATGGGATATGCCACGACGTTTGAGCAATTATATGGTTTGCGTGCAGTGATGGGGATTAGTGAAGCATTGTATATTCCTTCCGCTCTATCCTTGATAGCGGATTGGCATCAGGACAAATCACGCTCATTAGCAATTGGAGTTCACATGACCGGACTGTATGTCGGTCAGGCAATCGGTGGATTTGGAGCTACGGCAGCCGCTGCATTTTCCTGGCAGAGTACTTTTCACTGGTTTGGCATTGTTGGTATTGCTTATTCTGTGGTTCTTATCTTTTTCCTGCATGAGAATCCTGTCCGAATGAAAATAGAAAAGGTTGTTGCTAATGGCATTAGCAAGGGGAATTCAATAGGAAAAGGGCTATTACTGTTATTTTCAAATATTTCTTTTTGGGTGATATTATTTTATTTTGCGGCTCCGAGTTTACCGGGGTGGGCTACAAAAAACTGGTTGCCAACGCTATTTGCGGAGAATCTGGATATTCCGATGTCACAGGCAGGACCAATATCTACGATTACCATTGCTCTATCTTCATTTGTCGGAGTAATATTGGGAGGATTCTTGTCGGATAGATGGGTGCTGAAGAATATCCGCGGACGTGTCTATACAGGGGCAATCGGATTGGGGATGACCATCCCCGCACTGTTATTGCTAGGTTTCGGACATGGTTTCATTAGCGTAATAGGTGCAGGATTGTTATTCGGCATCGGTTTTGGTATTTTCGATGCCAACAATATGCCTATTCTATGCCAGTTCGTTTCTGCTAAATATAGAGGGACGGCATATGGTATTATGAATATGACAGGAGTTTTTGCAGGAGCTGCAGTAACTCAATTATTGGGAAAATGGACGGATGGTGGAAGTCTGGGCGAAGGATTTGCTATGCTCAGTATCGTTGTTGCGCTTGCATTAGGGCTACAATTATACTTTTTAAGACCTAAAACGGATAATATGGAGTAATACTATGATGATTATAGTTTGGGCTGAAGAAGAAAAGAATATTAGTGTAAAGCTCATTTATTATCTCAAATGTATAGATATATTCGTGAATATTGTATTCGTACTATTCTTACTCTTAAACTGTTTTCTTTTTATTATACAGGATGCTAATAAACTCATTTTGCATTTTTAATAAATAATGAAACAGTTTATTATAAACGGGTCTTACATTTATAATAAACAATATTCGGGATAATTCACTAAGTAGGTACGAATATATTAAACAAAACGAGGTGAAATCTGCATAGATTTCACCTCGTTTCTATTCTTTTAGAAACATATTTATGTTTCTAAAAAATCTCTTTATGTCTTTATTTTTGTATATATCATATCTGTTGTCAGCTAATTGGTTATTACAAATATACGAAATTAAAAGAGGAAAGTCAATAGCTTTTTAAAATTTGATGTGATACAATACATGTCTGCACAACGGATGCTCACTGGGGACAAGCGGATGATCGAATTCCTTCATCCGTTCCATTCCTATTTTCTGCATTACACGTTCTGACCGTTGGTTGAGAAGGGAAGTAAAAGAAAAGAGTTCTTTTATATCCGTTGTATTGCGCGTATACTCCAAGCATGCATTTGCAGCTTCAGGAGCATAACCCTGTCCCCAATATTCGTATGCTAACCGCCAGCCTATTTCTATGCCTGGAGCAAAGTCTACATCAAATGTAATCTGATGTAGTCCGGTATAGCCCATAAAAGCATGATCTTCTTTTCGTTCTACGGCATACAAACCAAAGCCACAGGTTTGGAATTCATTTTGAATACGCTGATAAAAGGCAAATGATTCTTCCAATGACAATGAATTAAGAAAAAACTCCATCACATTCGGATCGGCATTCATACGGGCAAAAAACGGGATGTCTTCTTCTTTCCAGTCTCGGAGAATCAGACGGGGTGTTTCTATATACTTTTGCATAACTATGATGATAATAGAATGCAAAGATACAATTCTTTTTCCTTATTGGAAGTTATTCGTTATTATAAGTATTAACCATCATTTATCGAATCCTCCCTTTCATATATAGTCAGTCTAATCAGCAGCGTGGTACGGATGTGTAAACCAGAAGCAGGAGCCTACTCCTTCGGTCGAATCCACGCCAATTTCTCCTCCCATTTGGGAAACAATGCTTTTGCAGATAGAAAGTCCGAGTCCTGTACCCTGAACAAAAGTATTCAGCTTCACAAAACGTTCAAATACGCTCTTTTGCTTTTCTTCCGGTATTCCCATTCCGGTGTCGCGCACATAGAATTTTATTTTCTGATGAGATACTTGTTCATATCCCAGGGTGATACTACCTTGTCGGGTGAACTTTAATGCGTTATTTATAAAGTTACTGATCACTTGAGTGAATCTGTTTTTATCCGTATAGATATAACATTCAGGGAATGGTTCCTCCAAAATCAGTTCAACACCTTTACCTACTTTCATGCCCATTGATTTGATAATTTCAGAACAAGTCTCATTAACATCTACATTGGTGTATACAAAATTGAATGTTCCCGCTTCGATTTTCGAAAGATCGAGAATGTCCGAGATCAGTTGCAAAAGAAGTTCATTATTCTCTTGCACAATCTTAATGTATTCCTGCCGTTCGCTTCTGCTATCCGTTTCTGCCAGAAGACTGGAAAAGCCGACAATAGCATTGAGAGGAGTACGGATCTCATGACTCATGTTAGCCAGGAAAGCCGACTTCAGACGATCCAGTTCTTCCGCTTTATCACGGGCAATAATCAATTTCTGTTCAGTCTCTTTCAATGGCGTGATGTCATAATTGATACACAACATCTCAATAATGCCGTCTTGCGGACGATAATCTCTGACCATAACATTAATGCTGGTCCATGTATATTTACCATTCTCCCTGCATACACGAACTTCTTTACGCAAACTGGTTGCTTTTCCCTCTTTCACTTCGCGTACAAAGTTTTTCAGAACAGCTTGATCTTCAGGAACCACATGTGCATATACTCCGATAACCTGTGGCATGGGAATACCTTCTTTCTCTCCCAAATTTCTGTACCATGTATCTTGGGCATACCCGTCTCTTGTCAATACATTGAAATGAGCAAATCCTACCTTGGCGTAATCACCGATTAGAAGAAACAGATTCTCAAACTCCTGTATCTTGGTATATGCATTGGCTGTTTCCGTCGTATCTATATTGATAAATAAATGGTTGATAAACTGATTTTGAGAATCATAGAGAGAGGTCACTTTTGTAGTAAGATTGATAATCCCTTTCTTATGAGTGTCTATATACCGGTTTATTTTTGAGAAATCATAATTGATGGAAAAATCTACATTTTCCTTTGCTTTCAACTTTTCTTTTATCTCTAAAGGAATATTCGGATTGTCGAACATGTTGATTCCCAAAGCTTTGCTTTTATCTGATAAACCGAATATTTCAAGTTCTTTATCATTAATGTCTACCAAATAACCATCTTCGTCATAAAGTTCGACACCTGCCGGAAGATTCTTGTAGATGTTTCTCATGATCTTTTCACTGTTGTCCAAAGCAAGACGATCTTCTTTGGCCTGTAACTCGGATTTTCGTAATTCAATGCAAATACTGATGATGTTAGCCAAAGAAGAAAACCACTGAAGATCGACATTACTCCAACTACGGCATACGCTGACCATGTCAACACCCATATATCCCCACACTTCATCTTTCGCTATGAGGGGAACAGCCATCAGTGATTTAATATTCTGGGCTTCTAAAAGATTACGGTATTCCTGCGCCTCTGAAGGCATTTCATCCAATGTATTCAAGATGATAGATTTTCTGTCCGCGATCTGGCGGTTCCACCAGAAAGAGTCATCCCAAAGTATATTTTGTAGATTATCCCGTTCTTCGGACACTCCTTCAGCCGTTGCTTCATACATACAATTCTGTACCTGTTTCTTTCTATCTATTTCGACGATATAAGTACGGTCTCCTTTGAATTGTTTGAGTATGTCTCCTAATATCCGGTTAATGACTTGTGGTATATCATCGCATTGTAAGAAAGCAAGCAATGAATAAGAAATGCTGTTTTGTTGATAGAGCAGACTGTTTACCTGAAGAAAATTAATGTTATCATTTGAACGCTCAATAGGCCTATCTATACATTGAAGGTAACCGATCATATTTTTATATCCCTCTTTATCGGGTTTCTGAATCTTAATTCTAGAATACACCCAGATTTCCCCGTCTTTTGCCCGGACTGGGAACATTTGTTCGTATGTCTCCAGATTAGAGAGAGACATGTATTCATTTTTAAGACGCGATCGGTGGTCTTCACGTATTCTTTGGTGGAATTCGGTGAAACTGATGCGGTTACTTTCAAGGCCGAGTAAGTCAACAATAAAGTCAGAGCAGATATATTCTTTATTCTTCAAATCTGACTCCCACCATCCCATTTTGGCCATTTGTGCTATCTGAACGTATTTTTCATAGTCATAATTTGTTTGTTCTTTCATATTGTTTGCTCTTGTTTTCTGTTTTATATTATAAGACGCTAGCCGACAAAGATAAGCATAACTTTTAAATAATGAGGCGTTTGCATATCACAGCAGGATGAAAGTGGAAATTTGGTGCTGAAAAGTGGAAAAAGAGACGAATGAGTACAAACAGGGGATTATTTCGTCTTTCTCTTAGTGAAGAAGTGAATTATATAATCTATAATATATATCAGAAGAATGAAAAATACCAGATTATTCATGTTTGCGGCATGCACACTTTTTTTAGCAGCGTGTGGCAGGCAAACCGTGAAGATTATGACTCCGCCGGATGCGTCAAATCGTGTTCTGTTTGGTGCGGAGCAGTTACAGACTACCTTGGATAAAGCCGGTTATCAGGTAATAATGCAACAGGGAGACACTACATTCTCCGATACTGAAATCAAAACGATTCTGTTGACGGAAGTAAATGACACGACACTCAAGAAAGAAGGTTTTCATATTTCGACGACGGGCAATCTGACCAGAGTGTCCGGCAAGGATGGAAGTGGTGTCATTTACGGATGCCGTGAACTGATCGACCGTGTGAATGATTCGGATGGTAAATTGAACTTCCCGGAGGAACTGAAAGACGGTCCTGAAATGGTATTGCGTGGTGCATGTGTAGGATTACAGAAGATGACCTACCTGCCGGGACATGGTGTGTACGAATATCCGTATACGCCGGAAAGTTTCCCTTGGTTTTATGATAAAGAACAGTGGATTAAATACTTGGATATGCTGGTTGCCAACCGCATGAATTCACTGTACCTTTGGAATGGCCATCCGTTTGCGTCATTGGTGAAACTGGAAGATTATCCGTTTGCACTGGAAGTAGATGAAGAAACATTCAAAATGAATGAAGAAATGTTCTCTTTCCTCACAGAAGAAGCAGACAAGCGCGGTATCTTTGTAATACAGATGTTTTATAATATCATTCTTTCCAAACCGTTTGCAGAACATTACGGTTTGAAAACTCAGGACCGTAACCGTCCTATAACTCCTCTGATTGCCGATTATACACGTAAGAGTATTGCCGCTTTCATTGAGAAGTATCCCAATGTAGGATTACTTGTTTGTCTGGGTGAAGCGATGTGTACAGTGGAGGACGATGTGGAATGGTTTACAAAAACAATTATTCCCGGAGTGAAAGACGGATTACAGGCATTGGGACGTACGGATGAACCGCCTCTTTTGTTGCGTGCGCACGACACGGACTGCAAACTGGTGATGGACGCTGCCTTGCCGCTCTATAAGAATCTTTATACGATGCATAAGTATAATGGTGAATCGTTGACTACATACGAACCTCGTGGTCCCTGGTCGAAAATTCATACGGATTTGAGTTCGTTGGGTTCCATTCATATCAGTAACGTACATATCCTGGCAAATTTGGAACCGTTCCGCTGGGGTTCTCCGGATTTCGTTCAGAAGGCGGTAACTGCCATGCACAATGTACACGGTGCCAATGCGTTGCACCTTTATCCGCAGGCTTCATATTGGGACTGGCCTTATACGGCTGACAAATTACCGAACAATGAACGTGAATTCCAGTTGGATCGTGATTGGATCTGGTATCAGACCTGGGGACGCTATGCGTGGAACTGCCATCGCGACCGTACAGATGAGATGGGCTACTGGAACCATCAGTTAGGCAAATTCTATGGAACCTCTGACGAAAATGCAAGCAATATCCGTGTAGCATACGAAGAAAGCGGAGAGATTGCTCCGAAGTTGTTACGTCGTTTCGGTATCACAGAAGGAAATCGCCAAACGTTATTACTGGGTATGTTTATGAGCCAGCTTGTCAATCCATACAAATATACGATCTATCCGGGATTCTATGAAAGCTGCGGACCGGAAGGGGAGAAGCTGATAGAGTATGTAGAGAAAGAATGGAAAAAGCAACCTCATGTAGGTGAAATGCCTTTGGATATTGTTGCTCAAGCAATAGAACATGGAGATAAAGCGGTAGCGGCTATTGATAAAGCAGCAGGTTCCGTCTCTTCAAATAAGGATGAATTTGCACGTTTGCAGAATGATATGCATTGCTATCGTGAGTTTGCGTATGCGTTCAACCTGAAAGTGAAAGCTGCCAAACTGGTATTGGATTATCAATGGGGAAAAGAGATTAAGAATCTTGAAGAAGCTATTCCTTTGATGGAACAAAGCCTGGAACACTATCGCAAATTGGTGGAACTGACGGACGAACATTACTTGTACGCCAACAGTATGCAGACTGCCCAACGTCGTATTCCTATCGGTGGAGATGATGGAAAAAATAAGACTTGGAAAGAATTGCTGGTACACTATGAAAAGGAATTGGAGAATTTCAAAGCCAACCTCGCTTTGTTGAAAGAAAAACAGAATGGAAATGCAGTGACTGAAACTGTCGAGATTACTGCTTGGACTCCTGCAAACGTGAAACTGATCTCTAATTATCCGACAGTGAAAGTGGATGAGGGGACTTCTTTATTTGTGGATGTTCCAAGCAAGATAGAAGCAGTAGCTCCGGAATTGAAAGGAATGAAGGCATTCCGCTTTAATGGAAATGAGCAGAGAGAGAAAGGCACAAGCATCACTTTCGAAACGGATGCCCCGGTGAAACTGTTAGTCGCTTATTTCAAAGACGACCAGAAAAAATATGCAAAAGCTCCGAAACTGGAAATCGATGCGTCAGCCAATGATTACGGTCAGGCGGAACCTGTGTTGACGAATGCTGTCCGTATCAATGGAATGCCTTTGGCAAATGTGCATGCATATAGTTTTCCGGCTGGAAAGCATACGTTGATGTTACCCAAAGGTTATCTGCAAGTGCTGGGATTCACGGCTGCGGAAACGAAAGTTCGTAATGCCGGGCTTGCCGGGGATGAAGAGACAATGGATTGGTTGTTTTACTAATCTCATTATAAATCCGGTGTGTAACTGTTTGTTTCATTTCTTAAGACAGACAGTGATACACCGGATCATTAATTTAATGATTATAGACGAAAAGTATCATGAAGAAGTTATTGTTGGCAGTTTTTAGTATAACCACCACTTTCTCTCTATATGCGCAACGGGAAGTTCCGCAGCAACGAATGGAGCAGATTTACGAGGAAGTAAAGACACCATACAAATACGGGCTTGCAGTTGCCCCGGCAGACAATTATCATAAGATTGATTGTCCTACCGTTTTTCGCCAAGGGAACAAGTGGCTGATGACTTATGTGGTTTACAACGGTAAAGGTGGAACCGATGGTCGTGGTTACGAAACGTGGATAGCAGAAAGTGACAATCTACTCGAATGGCGCACTTTGGGACGGGTTCTTTCTTATCGGGACGGAAAATGGGACTGCAATCAGCGTGGCGGATTTCCTGCATTACCGGATATGGAATGGGGTGGAAGCTATGAGCTTCAGACTTATAAAGGTCGCCATTGGATGACTTATATCGGTGGTGAAGGAACGGGCTACGAAGCTGTAAAAGCCCCGCTTTATGTCGGACTGGCATGGACGAAAGAAGATATTTCTACGGCACATGAATGGGAATCTCTGGACAAACCGATTTTGAGCATCCATGATAAAGATGCCCAATGGTGGGAAAAACTGACTCAATATAAGAGTACTGTTTATTGGGATAAAGATAAAACATTGGGAGCTCCGTTTGTGATGTATTACAACGCGGGCGGCCGTCATCCGGAAACGGATTTAAAAGGCGAACGTGTCGGCATTGCGCTTTCCAAAGATATGAAGACATGGAAACGCTACTCCGGAAATCCGGTCTTTGCGCATGAAGCTGATGGAACCATTACAGGAGATGCGCATATCCAAAAGATGGGAGATGTATATGTGATGTTCTATTTCTCTGCTTTTGAACCTTCGCGTAAATATAAAGCATTCAATACATTTGCTGCCAGTTATGATTTGGTGAACTGGACCGATTGGAAAGGAGCCGACTTGATTATCCCTTCCAAGAACTACGATGAACTGTTTGCTCATAAGAGCTATGTGGTAAAACATGATGGAGTGGTTTATCATTTCTATTGTGCGGTAAACAATGCAGAGCAACGTGGCATTGCCATAGCTACCAGTAAGCCGATGGGACGTTCGGCTGTCCGTTTCCCGACTCCGGAGAGTAAGAATCGCCGGCAGATCACGACATTAAATGAGGGTTGGAAAACCTGGATTACAGAGGCAACTCATTTGAAAGGTCATTTTATGATGCCTGCAAAAACGGTGAATATTCCTCATAATTGGGACGATTATTATGGATACCGCCAGTTGACACATGGAAACATGCATGGAACGGCTATGTATGTGAAAGATTTCACAGCGGATGTAAAATCCGGGAAACGGTATTTCCTTCGTTTTGATGGAGTGGGTACATACGCCACCATTACAGTGAATGGAAAGGACTTCGGTCGTCATCCCATAGGGCGCACTACGTTGACTTTGGATGTCACAGATGAATTAAAACAGGGAGTAAATCGCCTGGAAGTGAAAGCAGAGCATCCTGAAATGATTGCCGATATGCCTTGGGTATGTGGAGGATGTTCGTCGGAATGGGGATTCAGTGAGGGGTCCCAGCCGTTAGGTATCTTCCGTCCTGTGGTATTGGAAGTAACAGATGAGATTCGCATAGAACCTTTTGGTGTACATATTTGGAATGATGAAAAGGCCGCTAACGTATTTGTTGAAACAGAGGTTAAGAATTATAGTAAAACAACAGAAACGGTAGAGTTGGTCAATAAACTAAGCAATGCTGATGGAAAACAAGTTTTCCGTTTGGTTGAGAAAGTTACTTTAGCTCCGGGAGAAATGAAAGTTATCCGCCAACAGGCTCCTGTTGAGAATCCTGTCTTGTGGAATACGGAAAATCCATATCTCTATAAATTAGCCAGCATGATTAAGCGTGATACGAAGACGACAGATGAAATTTCGACACCCTTCGGTATTCGTACCATTAGCTGGCCGGTAAAACGAAACGATGGAGACGGACGTTTTTACCTGAATGGAAAGCCGGTGTTTATCAATGGAGTATGCGAGTATGAACATCAGTTCGGACAAAGTCATGCGTTCAGCAATGAACAGGTCGCTGCAAGGGTAAAACAGATACGCGCAGCCGGTTTCAATGCATTCCGGGATGCCCATCAGCCCCATCATCTCGATTATCAGAGGTATTGGGATGAAGAGGGAATCTTGTTTTGGACACAGTTTTCTGCCCACGTGTGGTATGACACTCCGGAGTTTCGTGAGAACTTTAAAAAATTGCTTCGTCAATGGGTGAAAGAACGTCGTAATTCTCCGTCAGTGGTGATGTGGGGATTGCAGAATGAAAGCACTTTGCCTCGTGAGTTCGCACAGGAGTGCAGTGATCTTATCCGGGAGATGGACCCGACTGCCAAGACAATGCGTGTCATAACAACCTGTAATGGCGGTGAAGGTACAGACTGGAATGTGATTCAAAATTGGAGTGGTACGTATGGAGGAGATGTGACAAAATATGGTCGTGAGCTCTCTCAAGCGAACCAATTATTGAATGGGGAATATGGAGCGTGGAGAAGTATCGACCTGCATACGGAACCGGGAGATTTCCAGGTGAACGGAGTGTGGAGTGAAGACCGTATGTGTCAGCTGATGGAAACTAAAATCCGTTTGGCAGAACAGGCTAAAGATAGTGTTTGCGGACAATTCCAGTGGATATACAGCAGTCATGATAATCCCGGACGTCGCCAGCCGGATGAAGCGTATCGCAAGATAGATAAAGTAGGTCCGTTCAATTATAAAGGATTGGTTACTCCGTGGGAAGAACCGTTGGACGTATATTATATGTATCGTGCCAACTATGTTCCGGCTGCGAAAGACCCGATGGTTTACCTGGTATCACATACATGGACCGACCGTTTTGAAAAAGGACGTCGCCGTGCCACCATCGAGGCTTACAGCAATTGTGATTCTGTATTGCTATACAACGATCTGACAAATGAAAAGACAACCTTCCTCGGACGTAAAAAGAACAACGGAACAGGCACTCATTTTATGTGGGAAAACCGGGATATTCGTTATAACATACTTCGTGCTGTAGGGTATTACAAAGGTAAGCCGGTGGCAGAAGACCTGATAGTATTCAATGGTTTGGAACAAGCCCCTAACTTCGAACTTCTTTATCAGGATGATAAAAAGATATTGAAAGGAGAGGCAGGATATAATTATCTGTATCGTCTCAACTGTGGAGGGGATGATTATACAGATAGTTTCGGACAGTTGTGGTTGCAGGACAATACGAATTATTCCCGCTCATGGGCGGAGAATTTTAAGGATCTGAATCCTTATCTTGCCAGTCAACGTACCACCAATGATCCGATTCGTGGCACCCGTGACTGGACGGTATTCCAACATTTCCGCTTCGGACGTCATCAGTTGGAATATCGTTTCCCTGTGGCAGACGGAACATATCGTATTGAACTGTATTTCACAGAACCTTGGCATGGTACGGGCGGAAGCGCTTCTACCGACTGTGAAGGGCTGCGTATATTCGATGTTGCTGTGAATGATTCTGTTGTATTAGACGACTTGGACATTTGGGCTGAAAGCGGTCATGACGGAGTTTGTAAGAAGATAGTATATGCCACAGTGAAGGGTGGAATGTTGAAAATTCATTTTCCGGAAGTGAAAGCAGGACAAGCCTTGATTTCGGGCATTGCTATTGCCAGCACAGATCAGAAACTGAAACCGACGATATTCCCTGCGTCCGGCTGGAGTTGGGAAAAGGCGGATAAAGAAGTGATGGAAAAGACTCCGAAAGAGTTGCTTCCGGAAGACAAGAATGCCCGTATCAGTATATCATACGAAGCGGAAACAGCTGTGCTGAGAGGCAAATTCCAAAAGAAAGAACATCGCAAACAGATGGGAGTGTTTTTTGGTAAAGGAAAAGGCAACAGCATTGAATGGAATGTTTCTACCGGATTGGCACAAGTGTACGCGCTTCGTTTTAAATATATGAACACTACCGGAAAACCAATACCTGTTTTGATGAAATTCATTGATTCAAAGGGAGTAATATTGAAAGAGGATGTATTGAACTTCCCGGAGACACCGGATAAATGGAAGATGATGAGCACCACTACCGGAACCTTTATCAATGCCGGACATTATAAAGTATTACTTTCTGCAGAAAATATGGACGGAATTGCTTTTGACGCGTTGGATATTCAATAAATAAAAACGGGACATTGAAGAGTTATACATACTTCCAAGTGTCCCGTTTTTATTTATTTAAAAAGTTTTATCCCATTTATTTGCCAGTCGTTTTTGGCTGTTCCTTCTGTGAAATTGAATAATTTTGTATTGAGAGGTAATGGCTTGAAAGTTAGGGAAAATTCGGCTTCTCCACTTTCAGGCAGAAAGAAATGCTCACCAGGGGTAATGCCGTCAGCTTTTTGTAATGTATATGATACACCTTGCTCGTCTACTAATTTGGCATTTGCACTTACTTGTATCCAGTAGTGGGGTATATGATATGCATAGAAGTGAACGATAGTGGCTGTATCAGTCAATTCAATCTGCTTCACTTCAAGAATATCAGTATTGGTCGATTCAAAACTTGGATAATTAACAACTTTTCTATTCGTGTTTTGGGTAATACTCATCTCGCGTTTGGGCACATCCAAATATCTACGCATCTTTATACAGCTCTTGAATCTCTTTCATTTCGGGCAAAGCCATGATACAGGGACCACAACCGCTACTCCAGAAATCAAGTAACATATATTTCCCTTTGAAATCAGCCAAATGATGAATTTTTCCATCTAAATCAAAAAGATCGGCATCTGCCATATCATCTCCTTCCTTCACCGTTTTAGGAGGAAAGAGATTAACCCTGATTTCTTGTCCTTCAATGGAAGCTTTCTGCTCTTCGTTTAGTCTGTCATACAAAGCCAGTATTTCTCCCTTATTGGTAAACCTTGAATTGTATACTCGTGTTGTGCTTGTGAAACAAGGCTACTTAATAAACAAGGCTACTAAATAGTAGTTTTTTCATCATAATAATATTAGAAGTAATTATATGCCACAAGGTAAAGCTTTTCTTCATAGAGTGTTATTCCTTCTATTGTTCTTTAATATTTATGTAAAAGAAAGGGGTACAAAATGCCCCTTCGTCCGTCTACTTAATATGAAGAAAAAAGAACGAATGAGAATATATACTTTACTGCTTGGCGTATTGTTTGTAAGTCCTATACAGGCACAAACAATGCATGATTGGGAGAATCATCATGTCCTTCAGATCAACCGTGAACCGGCAAGAGCCGCTTTTACCCCTTTCTCTGTACAGAAAGGAGACTGCTCAATCTCTTTAGACGGAACCTGGAAATTTCGTTGGACTCCCGTTCCCAATGAAAGAGTATTGAATTTTTATCAGATCAATTTTGATGATAAAGATTGGACGGATTTTCCTGTTCCCGCCAACTGGGAAGTGAACGGATATGGCACGCCTATCTATGTTTCAGCAGGTTATCCGTTCAAAATAGATCCCCCACGAGTGATGGGAGAACCGAAAACTGACTATACCACGTATAAAGAACGAAACCCGGTAGGGCAATATCGTCGTACCTTTGTTTTGCCAGCCGGATGGGAAGCAAACGGACAGACTTTTCTACGCTTTGAAGGTGTGATGAGTGCGTTTTATGTTTGGGTCAACGGTGAGCGGGTAGGGTATAGCCAAGGCAGTATGGAACCGAGTGAATTTAATGTCACGAAGTATCTGAAATCCGGAGAAAATCAGATTTCACTGGAAGTCTACCGGTATAGTGACGGTTCTTATCTGGAAGATCAGGACTTCTGGCGTTTTGGTGGTATTCATCGTAGTATTCATCTGATACATACACCGGATATTCATGTCCGTGATTATGCAGTACGCACTCTTCCTGCATCTGCTAGTGATTATAAAGACTTTATTTTGCAGATTGATCCACAATTCAGTGTATATAGAGGGATGACCGGAAAAGGGTATATCTTACAGGGAATACTGAAGAATGCTTCAGGCAAAGAAGTTGCCACATTGAAAGGCGATGTGGAAGATATTCTTGATTTGGAACATAAAGCAAGCCGGATGAATGAATGGTATCCGCAGCGTGGTCCGCGTAAAATGGGACGTTTGTCAGCCATTATAAAATCGCCGGAAAGATGGACGGCAGAAACACCCTATCTTTATAAATTACACTTAACTCTCCAAAATGAAGAAGGAAAAGTCGTAGAACAGATAGAACAGGCCGTAGGCTTCCGCTCTGTAGAAATCAAAAAAGGACAACTGTTAGTGAATGGTAATCCGGTTCGTTTTCGTGGAGTGAACCGCCACGAGCATGATCCACGGACGGCACGTGTCATGAGTGAAGAACGAATGCTTCAGGATATTCTTTTAATGAAGCAGGCAAATATAAATGCGGTACGCACCAGCCATTACCCCAATGTCAGCCGTTGGTACGAGCTATGTGACAGCTTGGGATTGTACGTGATGGACGAAGCGGATATAGAAGAACACGGATTACGTGGAACACTCGCAAGTACCCCCGACTGGCATGCGGCATTTATGGACCGTGCGGTCCGTATGGCGGAACGTGATAAGAATTATCCATGTATTGTAATGTGGAGTATGGGAAACGAAAGCGGTTATGGACCGAACTTCGCTGCTATTTCGGCATGGCTGCATGATTTCGATCCCACTCGCCCTGTACACTATGAGGGGGCGCAGGGAGTGGACGCAAATCCTGACCCGAAGACGGTCGATGTTATCAGCCGCTTTTATACCCGGGTGAAACAGGAATACTTAAATCCCGGCATTGCAGAGGGAGAAGACAAGGAACGTGCTGAAAATGCACGCTGGGAACGGTTGCTGGAGATTGCGGAGCGTACCAATGACGACCGGCCGGTAATGACGAGTGAATATGCGCATTCCATGGGGAATGCATTAGGAAATTTCAAGGAATATTGGGATGAAATATATAGCAATCCCCGTATGCTGGGTGGCTTTATATGGGATTGGGTAGATCAGGGAATCTACAAGACATTACCCGATGGCCGTACCATGGTGGCTTACGGCGGTGACTTTGGCGATAAGCCGAATTTAAAAGCTTTCTGCTTTAATGGATTACTGATGAGTGACCGTGAAACTACGCCTAAATATTGGGAGGTAAAAAAAGTATATGCACCGGTTGAGCTGAAAATGGAAAAAGGAAAGCTGAAAGTGACGAACCGGAATCATCACATCGACTTGTCTTCCTATCGTTGTCTATGGACTGTATCCATAGATGGAAAACAGAAGGAACAGGGAGAAATTACATTGCCGGAAATAGCTCCAGGAGAAAGTAAAACAATCGATTTGCCTACTTTCCGTTCATTGAAAAGTAGCAGTTCTTTGAGTGACAAGACAAAGAAAGACCGGATAAAAACTCTTTCCGATTGCCAACTGAAAGTAAGCATTGTTTTGAAATCGGATGCTCTTTGGGCAAAGGCAGGACATGAAGTGACCTGGGAACAATTCTGCTTGCAGAAGGGAGATTTAGCCTCTGCTGATCTGATTAATAAAGGAGCGCTTCAGGTGAAAGAGGATGATAAATCTTTATCGATTAGTGGGCGCGGTTTTTCTGTTCAGTGGGAAAAGAAAGTGAACGGAAGTATGACTTCCCTTATATATAAGGACAAAGAAATATTGGCTCACTCCGATGATTTTCCGGTTCAGCCCGTCACTCAGGTTTTCCGTGCTCCGACAGATAATGACAAGAGCTTCGGAAACTGGTTGGCTAAAGACTGGAAATTGCATGGAATGGATCATCCGCAGATAAATTTGGAATCTTTCCACCATGAAGAACGTGCAGACGGGGCGGTCATTGTCCGGATTCAAACAAGTAATTTATATAAAGAAGGAAAAGTGGTGACGACTTCTGTCTATACGGTCTTTTCAGATGGAACGATTGATCTGAAAACTACTTTCTTGCCACAAGGAGTTCTTCCTGAAATTCCCCGTTTAGGAATCGCATTCTGCCTGGCGCCTGCTTATAATACATTTACCTGGTATGGCAGAGGACCGCAGGATAACTATCCTGACCGCAAAACATCTGCTATGATGGGGCTTTGGAAAGGAAGCGTTGCAGAACAATACGTACATTATCCACGTCCGCAGGACAGTGGAAACAAAGAGGAAGTGCATTATCTTACCCTGACCGACAAACAGAATAAAGGTATTCGTGTTGACGCAGTAGAAAACGCATTTTCTGCATCTGCCCTGCATTACACTGTACAGGACATCTATGAAGAAACTCACGATTGTAATTTAAAACCACGTGCGGAAGTCATTCTTAATATGGATGCTGCTGTACTTGGATTAGGAAACAGTAGTTGCGGACCGGGTGTATTGAAGAAATATGCCATAGAGAAAAAAGAACAGACTCTGCATCTCCGCATCAGTAGTAAACAATGATAGCAATAAATAACTAACACAATTATAAAAGTAACAATGAAAAAAGTAACCACTTTATTATCGACCTTAGCGTTGGCAACTACCCTAGCTGCTCAAAACCTTCCACAAACGGAAAGGCAATACCTCTCCGGTCACGGATGCGACGATATGGTTGAATGGGACTTCTTTTGTACCGACGGACGCAATTCCGGCAAATGGATGAAAATCGGTGTACCTTCCTGTTGGGAATTGCAAGGCTTCGGCACTTATCAGTATGGGATCACTTTCTATGGAAAGCCATTTCCTGAAGGCGTTGCCGATGAAAAAGGTATGTATAAGTACGAATTTGAAGTTCCGGAAAAGTTTCGCGGCAAACAGGTCAATCTTGTATTCGAAGCTTCAATGACAGATACGGAAGTAAAAGTGAACGGACGCAAAGTTGGTTCCAAACATCAGGGAGCCTTCTATCGTTTTTCATACAACGTCACGGATTTCCTGAAATATGGCAAGAAAAATTTACTGGAAGTCACTGTTGCCAAAGAAAGTGAAAATGCCAGTGTGAACCTTGCCGAACGTCGTGCTGATTATTGGAATTTTGGCGGTATCTTCCGTCCGGTATTCCTGGAGGTGAAACCAGCCGTAAACCTGCGGCACATTGCCATTGACGCAAAGATGGATGGAACTTTCCGTGCCAACTGCTACACAAATATCTCTAATGACGGAATGAGCATCCGTACACAGATTTTAGATAAAAAAGGGAAAAAGATAACGGAAACCACCGTACCCGTAAAAGCAGGAGGCGACTGGACTTCCCTGCAACTGAATGTATCTAACCCCGCATTATGGACAGCGGAAACTCCGAATCTTTATAAAGCGCAATTCTCTCTATTGGATAAGACCGGTAAGGTTTTGCATAGTGAAACAGAAAATTTTGGTTTCCGTACGATTGAAGTACGCGAAAGCGACGGACTTTATATAAACGGAGTACGTATCAATGTACGTGGTGTCAATCGCCATAGTTTCCGTCCTGAAAGTGGACGTACGTTGAGTAAAAAGAAGAATATCGAAGACGTTCTTTTGATGAAAAGCATGAATATGAATTCTGTCCGTTTGAGCCACTATCCGGCTGACCCGGAATTTTTGGAAGCCTGTGATTCTCTTGGACTTTATGTGATGGATGAATTGGGAGGCTGGCATGGCAAGTATGATACTCCCACCGGAGTACGTCTGATTGAAGGTATGATAGAACGTGACGTGAATCACCCGTCTATTATTTGGTGGAGTAATGGTAATGAAAAAGGATGGAATACCGAACTGGATGGAGAGTTTCATAAATACGATCCGCAGAAACGTCCGGTTATTCACCCACAAGGTAATTTCTCCGGTTTTGAAACAATGCATTACCGCTCTTATGGAGAAAGCCAGAACTACATGCGCTTACCGGAAATCTTTATGCCTACAGAATTCTTACATGGTTTGTACGATGGCGGCCATGGTGCCGGATTATATGATTATTGGGAAATGATGCGCAAGCATCCCCGTTGTATCGGTGGCTTCCTTTGGGTATTGGCAGACGAAGGTGTGAAGCGTGTAGATATGGACGGATTCATTGATAACCAAGGAAATTTTGGAGCAGACGGTATTGTAGGACCACATCATGAAAAGGAGGGTAGCTACTACACTATCAAGCAGTTATGGAGTCCGGTACAGATAATGAATACTTCTATCGACAAGCAATTTGATGGCAAATTCTCTGTAGAAAACCGTTATGATTATCTGAATCTGAATACTTGCCGTTTCCTTTGGAAGCAAGTAAAATTCCCGCTGGCAACAGATGCTTCCAATGCTGCTGCTCAAGTGTTGAAAGAGGGTGAAGTGCAAGGCAGTGACGTAGTTGCTCACTCGGCAGGCATTTTGGATATAAAAACAAATATTCTCCCCAATGCAGACGCCCTTTTCCTGACAGCAATCGATCTATACGGTCATGAACTTTGGCGCTGGACTTTCCCGGTCAACAAACTGAATCAGCAGACTGAACAGCTTTCTCCCTTGTCCAGTCGTCCTACTTATACAGAGACAGAAAATGATCTTACTGTGAAAGCGAATAAGCGTACATTCATTTTCTCAAAGAAAGACGGACAACTGAAAGGGGTATCTGTAGATAACCGTAAGATTAACTTCGCCAATGGTCCCCGTTTCATTGGAGCCCGTCGTGCAGACCGCTCATTGGATCAGTTCTATAACCATGATGATGAGAAAGCAAAAGAAAAAGACCGTACATACAGTGAATTCCCTGATGCTGCCGTATTTACGAAACTGGATGTGAAAGAAGACGGAGGTGATCTGGTTGTTACCGCCAATTATAAACTGGGCAATCTGGATAAAGCCCAATGGACAATTAACCCGAGTGGGGAATTGGCTTTGGATTATACCTACAATTTCTCCGGTGTCGTAGACTTGATGGGTATTCGTTTCGACTATCCTGAAGATCAGGTAATCAGCAAACGCTGGCTGGGTGCCGGACCTTATCGTGTATGGCAAAACCGTATTCACGGTACACAATACGATGTATGGGAGAACGACTATAACGATCCTATTCCAGGCGAGACTTTCACATATCCCGAATTCAAAGGATACTTTGGTGATGTTTCCTGGATGAATATCCAAACGAAAGAAGGTACTATCAGTCTGACAAACGAAACTCCCGACGCGTATATCGGAGTATATCAGCCTCGTGATGGCCGCGACCGTTTGCTTTATACCCTTCCCGAAAGCGGAATCTCTGTCCTGAACGTAATTCCTCCGGTACGTAATAAAGTAAACTCCACCGATTTGTGTGGTCCCTCTTCACAACCGAAATGGGTAAATGGTCCACAAACCGGACGAGTCATTTTCCGATTTATGTAAATGAATCATATAAAGGTATCCACATTGCGTTGGATACCTTTTTTATTTAGCCTTCTCACCGATTTTTCAAGGAAAAAGGCTATAAGTGGGGAATAATCATTATTTTTGTTTCGTTTTATACATTCAGATTAATGAATTCTTTCCT
Source organism: Bacteroides luhongzhouii (assembly GCF_009193295.2). NCBI lineage: Bacteria > Pseudomonadati > Bacteroidota > Bacteroidia > Bacteroidales > Bacteroidaceae > Bacteroides > Bacteroides luhongzhouii. The sequence goes on from NZ_CP059973.1 coordinate 4,094,129, forward strand.
ATGTACACAATACTAATTATAGAAGATGAACCCCGGGTTGCAAGTTTGCTGATGAACGGACTGGAGGAAAATGGCTATCAGACAATGGTGGCTTATGACGGATTGATGGGGTTACGGCTTTTTCAAACGCATACATTCGATCTGGTTATATCTGACATCGTTCTGCCTAAGATGGACGGATTTGAACTGGCGAAAGAAATTCGCAAAACCAATCCCAATATTCCTATATTGATGTTGACGGCATTAGGATCGACGAACGATAAACTGGACGGCTTCGACGCCGGTGCAGACGATTACATGGTGAAACCTTTTGATTTCAGAGAGTTAAATGCTAGAATCAAAGTGCTGTTGAAACGTGTGGCAGGTAATGCACAGGAATTACCACAGGAACTTGTTTATGCAGATTTACGTATTGATCTTCAACGGAAAGACGTAGAACGGAATGGTATATCCATTAAACTTTCTCCTAAAGAATACAACCTGTTGTTATATATGGTAGAAAATGCTGAAAGAGTATTGAGCAGGGTTGAAATAGCGGAGAAAGTATGGAATACCCATTTTGATACAGGAACGAATTTTATAGATGTATATATCAACTATCTCCGCAAAAAGATAGACCGGGATTTTGAACCGAAACTTATTCATACCAAAGCCGGAATGGGTTTCATACTGACTGATAAATTATGAAGATCAGGACAACGTTGACTCTACAATATGCAGGGCTTACAGCTGCGGTATTTTTCGTGTTTGTAATGGCTGTCTACTATGTAAGTGAACATTCGCGTAGCAATGCTTTCTTTCGTAATCTTCAAAGTGAAGCTATAACCAAAGCACATTTATTCCTTAAAAATCAAGTAGATGCTCAAACCATGCAGTCTATTTACCTGAACAATCAGAAGTTTATTAATGAAGTAGAGGTTGCTGTCTATACAACAGATTTTAAAATATTATATCACGATGCTCTGCAAAATGATATTATCAAGGAAACACCGGAGATGATAAAGCGTATTTTGCAGCGGAAAAACATCAATTTCTACGTGGATGAATATCAGGCAATAGGACTGATATATCCGTTTGAAGGCAAAGACTATGTTGTTACTGCCGCGGCCTACGACGGTTATGGATACGCCAACCGGGATGCCTTAAGAAATATGCTTGTTCTATTATTTATCGGAGGATTGAGTGTATTGGTGGTTGTAGGTTATATCCTGTCGCGAAGCACTTTAAAACCGATACGTAACATAGTGAAAGAAGCGGAGAAAATCACAGCATCACATATTGATAAAAGATTACCCGTAAAAAACAAACAAGATGAACTGGGAGAATTGAGTACAACATTCAATGCTTTGCTGGAACGTCTGGAAAAGTCTTTCAACTCGCAAAAGATGTTTGTCAGTAATGTATCTCATGAATTGCGTACCCCCATGGCAGCCCTTATAGCCGAACTGGATTTAGCTTTATTGAAAGAACGAACCTCTGAGCAATATCAGACAGCTATCGGCAATGCACTGCAAGATTCCCATCGGATTGTTAATCTGATTGACGGATTATTGAACCTGGCAAAAGCCGACTATCAGTCGGAACAAATAACAATGGAAGAAGTCCGTCTGGACGAACTGTTGCTGGATGCCAGAAAACTAGTCTTAAAAGCCCATCCGGATTATCACATCGAATTAGTATTCGAGCAGGAAGCCGAAGAGGATAATGTACTGACAGTTATCGGAAACAGCTATTTGCTGACTACTGCCTTTGTAAATTTGGTGGAGAATAACTGCAAGTATTCTTCGAACCGGACTTCATCAGTCCTGATAGCCTATTGGGAGCAATGGGCCGTCATTCGCTTGTCTGATAACGGGGTAGGCATGTCTGATACGGATAAGGAACACCTGTTCAAACTGTTTTATCGTGGAGAAAACAAAAATATAGCTTCCGGGAATGGTATAGGCATGACCTTGACACAGAAGATTATTCACCTTCACAAAGGTGATCTCACCGTATCTTCCCATAAGAATGAAGGCACTACCTTTGTGGTGAGACTCCCGCATATCTAAGAAATTCTAATCGTTTTCTAATACCACTCTAATCATTCTCTAACAGCTTCTTCGTGAAGTCCTCCTTACTTTTGCATCGAATTAACAAATGCAGTTAGTAACTTAAAAAATTAGAGATTATGGTATGGAAGAAAAAACTGCGTTCATCACAGTACACATTCAATTCAGAAAAAGTATTTTTGGTTGCCACACAACCTGGTAAGTTAATCTATTCATACTTGCAGACAACAAAGCTGGGATTAACGCTGGGAGAAGTGCAGGAACGACAGTCCGTTTATGGAAGAAACGAAGTGGTACATGAACAGAAAAAGAATCCGTTTATACTATTTATCAAAACCTTTATCAATCCTTTCATTGGTGTTCTGACCGGACTTGCCATTATATCCTTGTTTCTGGATGTACTGATGGCTGAACCCGGAGAACAAGAATGGACGGGAGTCATCATCATCTCATCCATGGTACTGTTCAGTGCTATCCTGCGTTTTTGGCAGGAATGGAGAGCAAGTGAAGCTACGGATTCTTTAATGAAAATGGTAAAAAACACTTGTCTTGCCAAACGTGCCGGTGAACAGGAAGAAGAAATCGATATAACGGAACTCGTTCCGGGAGATATAGTGTATTTGGCAGCCGGAGACATGGTTCCCGCTGATATTCGGATCATCGACTCAAAAGACTTGTTCATCAGCCAGGCTTCATTGACAGGTGAATCCGAACCGATAGAAAAGTTTCCGGAGATACAGGGGCAACAGTATCGAAAAGGAAGCGTTACCGAGTTGGACAATATTTGTTATATGGGTTCCAATGTGATTAGTGGAGCAGCAAAAGGGATTGTCTTTGAAACAGGGAACAAAACATATTTGGGTACAATCGCAAGGAGTCTGGTGGGGCATCGTGCTACTACAGCTTTTGATAAAGGCATAAGTAAGGTTAGCTTTTTATTGATTCGCTTCATGCTGGTTATGGTTCCATTTGTATTTTTCGTGAATGGCTTTACGAAAGGGGATTGGTTTGAGGCCTTCATATTCGCCATATCCGTTGCGGTTGGTCTTACCCCGGAAATGTTACCGATGATTGTGACTGCCAACCTTTCCAAAGGAGCGATAGCCATGTCCAAAAAGAAAACAATCGTAAAGAATCTCAATGCCATTCAGAATTTTGGAGCGATGGACATACTCTGCACTGACAAAACCGGTACATTGACCTGCGATAAAATTGTATTGGAGAAATATATCAATGCGGATGGCAGTGATGATAACAGTAAACGTATTCTTCGTCATGCGTACTTTAACAGTTATTTCCAAACCGGTTTAAGGAACCTGATGGATAAAGCGATTCTTTCTCATGTAAGAGATTTGAGTCTGGAACATTTAAAGAATGACTACACCAAAGTGGATGAAATACCTTTCGACTTTACACGCAGAAGAATGTCTGTTGTAATAGAAGACAGGCAGGGGAAACGGCAAATCATCACTAAAGGAGCAGTAGAAGAGGTTCTCGATGTCTGTTCCTATGCCGAGTTCAACGGGCAGATTCATCCTTTGACTGATGCTTTGAAAATCAAGGCAAAGATGATTAGTGAAGAAATGAATCAGCAGGGGATGAGAGTGTTGGCAGTCTCCCAAAAAAGTTTTATCGAGAAAGATTGTAATTTCGCCATCGAAGATGAAAAAGAAATGGTACTGATCGGGTATCTTGCTTTTCTTGATCCTCCGAAACCTTCTGCTGCCGAAGCCATTGAACAGTTATATGCGCATGGAGTAGCAGTGAAAATTCTATCGGGAGATAATGATATCGTAGTGAAAGCTATTGCCCGGCAGGTAGGTATTGATACCAGTCATTTTCTTACCGGGATAGAAATAGAGAATATGGACGAAACAGCATTGAAAGAAGCGGTAAAACATACCACTTTATTTTCAAAACTGACACCGCTGCAGAAGACACAAATCATCTCTCTGTTGCAGGAACAAGGAAATACGGTAGGTTTTTTGGGAGATGGAATCAATGATGCAGGTGCATTGCGTCAGTCGGACATTGGTATATCAGTCGACTCTGCTGTGGATATAGCAAAAGAAAGCGCAGATATTATCTTGTTGGAAAAAGATTTGATGGTATTGGAAGATGGGGTACTCGAAGGAAGAAAGACATTCGGCAATATCAATAAGTACATAAAGATGACTGCCAGTTCCAATTTTGGTAATATGTTCAGTGTGATGTTTGCCAGTGCATTCCTGCCGTTTCTGCCCATGATGCCGATACATCTATTGATCCAGAACTTATTGTATGACATATCGCAGACCACCATTCCTTTTGACCGTATGGACCCGGAGTTCCTGAAGAAACCCCGTAAATGGGATGCGTCCGATCTAAGTCGTTTTATGATTTATGTAGGTCCCATCAGTTCTATCTTTGATATTATAACATATCTGGTCATGTGGTACGTATTTAGCTGCAACAGCCCCGAACATCAGACACTGTTTCAAACCGGATGGTTTGTGGAAGGTTTGTTATCACAGACATTGATTGTCCACATGATACGTACCCGCAAGATACCGTTCATACAAAGCCGTGCCACATGGCCTGTGATGGGACTGACCTTCTTAATCATGGCAATAGGTATTCTTATTCCTTTCACCGCTTTCGGGCGTTCCATCGGATTGACAGCTCTTCCTTTGAGCTATTTCCCCTGGCTGATTGGAATTTTGCTCTCTTATTGCATTTTGACGCAGTTCGTGAAGAACTGGTATATCAAGAAGTTTGTGCGTTGGTTATAGCTTTGCTTGTTTATCTCACAAATTAAATGTATATATTGTGAAATATTTAAAATTGAGATAGATAATCTGTCAGGAGTTTTTGCCCCTAAAATTAATTTCATATATTTAGGAGCAAGAACTCTTATTTAGATTTTCGAACTTTCTAATATTCAGGCACGATGAAACACTGTTATTTCTTTCTGATAATAACCTCTTTGTTATTAGCCGGATGCGGGCAAAAAGACCGGGCAAAATCTCAATTCGAATCATCTGTACAGACAGAAGAAAGTTATTCGTTAGCAAAAGAATATATTAAAGAAGCTGTTATCACAGGAAAAGTGTTGAACCGGGATTTTTATCCTCAAGAAAAGGAATTAACTCTCATCATTCCATTTTTTGGGAAAATGGAAAATCAATATCGTACCCCCATACAAGAAGATGGCTCATTTTCATTCCGCTTTCCGGTTTATGCGAAATTAAGAGAAGTTTCCATTCGCAATTATGCGGAACATTTGTATATCCACCCGGGAGATAGCATACATGTGGAAATAGACTTCAAAGATCTTTTTCATCCCAAAGTGACAGGCGATGCAGAAAAACTGAATCAAGAAATACTGACATTCACAGAAAGCGCTTACTATTACATAAAGAATTATAGTATAAACCCGAATTTGAATATTAAGGATTTTGAGGCTGAATTAAAGAAGGAATATGACTTTCGTTTGGAACGGAGAAACGAGTATCTGACGAAGTATAAGCCAATGAAAGATGTTACGTTATTTACTGAAGAGTTACTGAAACAGGATTATTATTACGCTTTGTTATCCTATGGTAACCAATGCCAGTTTAAAACAAGAAAAGAAATGGATCGGTATCATAAACTTCTGCCTGCAATCAATAAACTTTATAATAAAGGGATTCTTTCGGCACGTTTATATGATATTGCCGATGAGGTAGAACGTTATATAGCTTATGGGATAACATACAAAGATAAAAAAAATCCATCTGTAGAAGAGATTATGTCGGCAGTAGGAGAGAATGAACTGAACCAGTATATATATACCAAAATGGCAGTTGGCTCTTTGAATGCAAATGATACACTTGCTTTAACAACGAGGCACACGCAGTTTGATTCGATTGTAAAAATGCCGCATTTGCGTGCACAAGTGATGCAGATATATAATCAGACTAAATCTTACTTGGAAAATCCGCAACCAGTTTCCAATAATTTATTATATGGTGAGTTTCACGAAAACTCAAAGCTAAAAACATCTATGCCTTACATGGAACCCATCTATAATATACTTGAGAAGAATCACGGAAAAGTAATCTATTTCGATTTTTGGGCTAGGTGGTGTCCACCATGCCTAGCAGAAATGGAACCTTTAAAACAATTGCGGAGTAAGTATTCCACCAAAGACCTGGTCATATATTCCATATGTGTAAGTGAACCCAAGGAAGAATGGGAAGAATGTCTGAATGAGTATTCATTGAAAAACCGGGGAATTGAATGTATTTATGCATCTGATTATTTTGGAAAAGATAACTTACAGAAAATTCGCAAACAATGGAAAATAGATAGAATGCCCTATTATTTGTTGATTAATAGAAAAGGGCAAATTGTAGATTTTGGAACTACGGCACGCCCCAGCAATCCACAATTTGTATCTCGAATTGAAGAGGCTGTAAAAGACAGCAAATAATGTTGTGCGAGAAATAAGGCAAACAAGAAAAGGTTAAGCAACCCACACAAAAAATATCAAATGTTTCCGATTTATATTATAGGAACTTATTCAACTCTTTTACCAACAAATGAACAGTAGTAGAAGATTCTTGTTGTGCCGGATTATTCCCATTAAATTGTCTCATGATAGTTTTAGCGTGATTAATGGCTTGCTCTTGTTTAGAAAACAAAGTATTAAACATTTTAGAACTTACACCCGATTTCTTTGTATAAGCAAATCCGAGCAAAGCGCTCAACATTTTTTCGGCACTATAAAATATTTTGTGTAAATGGAAATACGGGATTCAAGTTTGAGTCTCGTATTTTTTATTTTATACATTTGCAAAATGAAGAAGATTATGAAAGAAAAGAATCAAGTAGTGCCTGATGAGGTATTAAGCAAGGAGTTCCTTAGCCAGTTCAAAACAGAAGCCGATGTGAGCAAGTTTCTTAAACAGTTGCATGCCCAAGTACTGGAGAAAATGCTTGAGGGTGAAATGGATGTCCATTTGGGCTATGAGAAGAATTCTGTGGCAGGAAATAACACCGGCAATTCCCGAAATGGCAGTTATCCGAAGAAAATCCAAACCGAACATGGAGAGTCTGTCATCTCTATTCCGCGTGACCGTAACGGCCAGTTTGAACCGATAGCAGTTCCAAAACATGAGAGCCGTGGACTTTCAATAGAAAAGCTTGTTATCTCCCTATATGCCAAAGGAATGAGCGTTTCTGATATAGAAGAAGAGATGCGTGAGATTTATGAAATAGAACTCTCAACATCAGCCATTTCCATCATTACAAATAAGGTAAATCAGGCTGCTCAGGAATGGCAGAACCGTCCTTTGGATCCGGTTTATCTGATAGCCTGGATGGACGGTATCGTCTTCAAGGTACGTGATAACGGCAAGATCATAAACAAGACCGTTTATCTTTGTGTCGGGCTGAAACAGAACGGCCTGAAAGAAGTCCTCGGCATGTGGGTCGGCAAATCGGAAAGTTCTTCTTTCTGGATGGGCGTCCTGACTGATTTAAAAGCACGTGGAGTGCAGAATATACTGATTACCTGTACCGACAATTTGAATGGATTTACGGACACCATTCGAACCGTATTCCCTCAATCATCCACTCAGATCTGTGTGGTACATCAGATCAGAAACTCGTGTAAATATGTCGTGTATAAGGACAAAAAAGAGTTTACGGCAGATATGAAGAATATCTATAATGCACCCAACAAAGAGGTGGCTGCAGCAGAGCTTGATAATCTGGAAAAGAAGTGGGGAGGAAAGTATCCTTATGCCATACTTTCATGGAGAAACAACTGGGATGATCTGACGGTTTTCTTCCAGTTTCCATTGGAAATCAGAAAAATAATCTATACCACAAATCTTATTGAAAATCTCAACGGAAAAATCAGAAAGTACACGAAATCAAAGCTTTCATTCCCTTCGGATGATGCCGTGAAGAAAACTGTATATCTGTCACTGATGGAGATTGAGAAGAAATGGACGCAGCCAATTCATAACTGGGGATTGATTATGAACCAATTTATGCTTATTTTTGAAAACAGAATACAGATATAAGAGGAAACTTACAACTGAATCCCGGTTTCCATTTACACAAAATTGTGGACAGTGTCATTTTTTCATATCTGGAACGATGCAACGCCCCTTGGTATAGATTAAAATGCAGTAAAAACCAAAATTCAAAAGCTTGGTTACTATAAGCCACTTCAAAACCATTTTGTTGCGCCAATAAGATTGCAGAGTTAAAATCATTTTCAGGAAAATCATCTTTATCAAAGACCACCCAATTCTGATTATATGTTCGTCCCTTTAGCTTTTCCTGCTCTTTTATATGGATAGCCTTGTGTACTAATGCCAATGTTCCCATACCTTGACCAAGTGCCTTCACATTGGCAGAAGTCAAACGAAAAGCATTGAAATAATCAGGTTCGGTATTAACTCCTTCGCAAATAATCAGAAATGTTTGTTTCACCTCACGTACACTACTGATACGGGTTATCTTTCTTTCGATACGCGGATTTATATTTTTCCTTTTTGTAGCCGTCATGGTTTAATTTTCTTGGGTATTAAACAAGCGGGTTAAATCTCCAACAATTGGAATTGCTCCATACTTTCCTGATAAATAATCTTTTTCAAACGAAGCATCATTACGTACTTTATACTCTGCCAATGAATAAAGTTCGGTTGCACCATAGCGGTCTTTTTGTGTAAACCAAACCTGATCCCGCCGGAATATATTAGCACTCAACAAATTTGTATCGTGAGTAGTGAAAATTAATTGAGCATTTTGGGGATTTGTTTCTTTTGAATTAAACAAGGCAATAATTCTACATGTAAGAAGAGGATGCATTTTAGAGTCAAATTCATCTATTATAAGACGCTTTCCATTATCCAAAGCATCAATGATAGGGTATGCCAGAGAAAAATACTTTATTGTACCTTCCGATTCATTTTTCCTGAATGGGAAAGTAATAGTTTTGACTTCATGACCTTCCTCGTCATATTGCGTATGTGTACTCACAATAGCATTATCAATTTTTTCAATATTTTCAATACCTAAATCAGCATAACGGGAAAACTCTACAATTCTCTGTTTCATTTTGATATCATCCAGTTGGATAGTTGCTGTATTCCATATTTTTTCATCGTTAGAACCTGAAATAATAGTGGTATCATTCAACCATTTCATTATCTCTACTGCTGTCGGATCATTGAATTGTGCCGCAACAGAAAGCAATAATGCATTTGCCCTTACCATTCGTTTACCTGCAAGTTCTTTACCAACGACAAACTTAGTATGAATATCAAAATTATCTTTTTCCCGATAGAATAATTCAATTTCCTTAGCTCTCTTTTTATTGGCTTTTTGATAAAGCCATTCCGAATGTACCAATGAATTATCAGCTTCAAATCCATAACGATATTGGTTATCTTCATCACAGAATATTGCTTCAAAATAACTTGGTTCGTTCGCAGTAAGTGAGTTTAACCGGAAACTTTCTATATTAACACGTTCGCCTGCTTGAATATCCTTTGATGAATTTATCACATACCACTTAAAGAACTCCAATGCCTTTATAAAATTGGATTTGCCTGATGCATTAGCACCATAGACTACCGCGCTCTTCATTAATGATAATCCGGCAGTCCCTACATTAAAGATTATATCTTCGGCCGGAACCTGTATTTCTTTCAAAGCTGATGCTACTAATGACAATGTAGATTGTTCTTTGAAAGATAGAAAATTTCCTATTGTAAATTGAATAATCATATTTTAATTGTTTTATTCGAGATTTTATCACAAAAATACTATTTATTTTATGATATAAGGATATGCATTAGGCGAATTATATTATTTTATGTCTAATAACATACATTCCCGCTTTTATCTTTAAAAATATGCCATCCAATCACCGCGACAGTAGGAAGTACAATTCCTATGAAGTAGAAAAGTCTCTTCTTTTTCTAATTATAGACTTTCTTGAAACTACCTTTTGCAAATCCTTCACCGACTAAAGAATCAGGTGTGACTATTTCTAACAATAAATCAGATTGATCTGTTCTGATACGAATCAGATTTCCATCTCTTTCATAACTTGAAGCAAAGTCAAATCCAAAGATATTATCTTTGATTACAACCGTCGAACTTCCTTTGAAGGTAAAAGACTTATAAAGTCCGTCATTAGAAACATAAGTTCCTTCAAGAACCTGTTCTTTTGGTTCTATCAAAATAGCGTTTTCTTTAGAAGGTTTAAAATCTTTGCACGACACAAACCCTACCAATAAAATTAATAATAAAGATTTAGTTTTCATGATTGTTTTTATTTGAGTATAATTTCCGACAGAGAATTCTCCATTCTTCTTCTTGAAAAATTCTTTCTTTACGTTTTTCATCAGTTTCCCCTAGGAAAAAAATGACAAAAGAAGTGTAAAATGGAGTTATAAGAATTGATAGAAAGAACCAACCTATTACACTTCTACCTCTTGTTTCTGCCATTTGTGCAGGTATAATACAAAATAAGAGATAAAGCACAAACAATAACATAATAAATCCCATATACATAGTATTATTTTCTTTATAAATAAAAATTACTTGAGTTTAGACCTGATTTAAATAGCATCTAAAGCTATTAGTCCGCCTATTAATACAATGTTGCTACCGATAATACCAAGAATCTTCCATGTCTTTTTAGCTTTTTGAGGATCCTTTCCTTGAAGCATCTTTTTTACGTCCTTAGTTACAGTAACAGGCTTGATGGTATATTTTCCATCATAATTGGTGTATTCAATTGCTTGAAAACCATTTTTGATAATATTACTTTGACACCACTCCTGTATTTCATTTGGAACGGCTTCATAATACTTAAATTTTCCTTTTCTCTTTTCCACTCCATATATACCTTTTTCTAATAATTTAGTTTTAACACTTATTTTCTTGCTATAAAATACAGAATTTTGATATTTACTATAATTTATCCCATTTATTGTACAATAATGATGCTGGGAGGATTTCCAATAAAGACTACTCAATCCCTTATTAATATCATCACCAGCTATACTAACTACATTTGTATTTAAAGAATCTACATGAATCAACACATTTACAATAGTATCAATTTTTTCTTTTTTCGGTTTTTCTAATACATCCCAATATTCCGAATTTTTTAAAAGCTTATTTGTATAATAATCATGAACTTTTTCTTCCACAATAGCATCTCTATTTAATGTTGACAATATATTTTCAACTTCTTTCTGTCGTTTAAGTTCTGCTTGTTTTTGACGTTCTTCTTGAATTTCCTTTTCTTTTATTATCGCATATTCCTTACTAAACCTTTTTTCGAAATAATTTATTACATCTTGTTTGTATTCTGAATTGAAAATATAAAAATCATATCTAGCATTTATCATTGCTGGATTATTAGATTCAACAACTAATTCCATGGTTATTTTGCCTTCTACAAATTCATGTTCTTTATTTACATTAGGATTAATCTGATATACTTTACACTTATCACTATTACAAAAATTATACAATATAACATCTGCAAATTTCTTATCTTTAGTAATATGACACTCTAAAAAGCAAATACCTTTATTATTAAATATGACAATATCTATGTCCTTCAAATAGGAAATATACAGATATGCATCATAACCGAAGCTTTTTGTAAACTCTCCATTACCTATTCTTTCTAAAAATTTTGCCTTTACTTCTGCCTTGTTTTTTCCCAAAAATTCTTGTGAATAGATTGTTTCAATCGATGCAATAAAAACGAAAAGTATCAATAATAGTTTCTTCATAACATACATAAAATTATGCATAATAGGGTTCAAATATAATTATAAGCAATACAAAGATGTGAGTCCACTTTAAAAAGTCATGAACGTTTCTTCATTAATTAAAAAGGAGCGTTAATTGTACAATTTATTCAATAATCCTCTTTTTAAATATTGCTTCAAATCTTTCTTTTGATTTTTGTCTAAATCTAAAATTCTACAGATTATTAGTTCTTCGTCTATAAGAATATAATGAATAAAATAGAATCCATTTTGTGTAATATTCTTAGAACACCAATTATGTATTGCGTCTAATTTTGGTAGGTTCTCATGTACATAATAATTTAAATTATCATTTTTTACCTTTACTCCAATTATATCTGTTTCAAATATGAATTTATGGGAAAACCCACAATCTTCTATAAATATATCATTGCCAATCTTGCAACAATTAAAATTATTTAGATAATACTTATTTCTACACTTATCTTTAAGTGAAAGTTTAATAGGATTCATATTTCTCTCTTTATAATCACCGAATGGTTTATTTATATCGTAACCATAGCAGGAAAATTCATAACGGCATTTATCTTTAAATATGTTTACATTCTTATTGCTATCTATGTGTAATTCAAAATTATAATTTAAAAAAGCATTTTTCTTCTTCTCTTTATTCTCTCTAATTAATTGTTCTATTGACGTATTTATTATTATATCCTTTGTTTTTTGTTTGTGATATTTTATCATATCATTTTTTATATTAGAGATTCTTTTCTCAATATCTACTTCATCTAAGATTGATTTAATTTCTTCAATTTCTCTTTTTTCATATTCTGGTTTTTGCTTTTCTTTTAAAGTCTTTTCCTTTTTTTCTTGTTCAGTTTTATTCCTTATAGGAAATATTCTTATAATTTTGTTTGGTACTTGTGGTATATATCCCTCTTTGTCTGTTCTCATATTATTAAAAGCCACACTAAAAGATAAGTCATTATTATAAGTTTCTTCATAATTATAACCTTGATTATTAAGGTATATATCCAACTTATTCTTAGATTTAACTAAGCATTTTCCTTTATAGATCAAGGCTTCTTTCTTACTTACAACTTCAATAGCATCACCAATATAAACATACTGTTGATTATATTCATCATAACCTTTTAAAGATATAAATAAACTAAATCCAGCAGGATCTTCACTGAAAGGAGATAAATCATTGATACCTATAACAAAATAATTTTTATGTTCATGTTTGGCAATCCTTAGAATATTATCAACTTCTAAAACCATATTATTGGTATATTGGTTGATAACACCATATTTATCATACGTATAACTAAGATCTTTTTCCTGCGCATTAACACTATTCAAGACTATAGTCATGAATAAAATAAAAAATGCTAAAAACATTTTTCCCATAATAGTATTGTCTGATAAATGCCCGCAGATCCCGAACCAGACGGTTCAATAATAAAAAAGACAATAGACTATAATAAAAAAAGCGCGGGAATCTGTACCTGTTACTCGTCCCGCTCTTTAAGGCCTTCGCATTGCCCAGTCAGTTGAACGAGCAACGCAGAAGCCCACGCCGATATGTATAATAAATCACATATACTTTTCTCAAAGCATATCCAAAGTATAGACACATCCCGTAGACACCTACTGTTGCTTTGTTCTTTGACTGACCATTTAAAAGTTGCGAAGTTTTAAAGAGCCAAAGACAAAACGTCAAGTAAACGTCTTTCTTTAATATAATCCATTTCCCACACCACCCTTAACCTCACGAATTGAGGTATCGGCGTGAGAAACGCAACAAATATATGCAAAAAAATGTAATTAGAATTATTTCTAAACTATATTTTTTCTTTTTCCAAGAAAAACAGTAAAAAAAGGTAGGGAAGAAGTAAAAGGGAATGTAAAGCATATCTCCGGTTGGATTTGTCGAAAAGTATTATCTAATCATCAATATAAATGTTGAATTCACCGTTGGGCAACCGTGAATTCATCATTGCCCAACGGTGAATTTGCCATCAGGCAACGACAATTTTGCTCATTATCGTCCAAAATGTCAAAAAAATAAGGAAAGCTTATCAAGCTTTCCTTATTCAAAAAGACTAAAGTAAAAATTAAGCAGCAGGGTCCGGAGCTTCCCCTCCTGAATCTCCTCCCGATGCCCCACCATTATTACCACTTTCGGTAATTGTAGTTCCATCTCCGAACAATTCAATACTTGCTCCACCAAGCATTGCCTTAAACTTACTTCCCGGAGTAAATACGATTTTTCTACGAATGATGGTATGTACATTCACATCATCCTCCTTATCCTGACTCTCTGCATTGATTGCTGGACGAAATGAACCAAATTCATCCAATTTAACCGAAAAGCCCTCTTCTAAAAAAGAGACCATAGTGTCTTGCAATCCTTTTAGCACCACATCTACCATAGAACGGTGAATACCGGTTCGCTGATTGACTTCATCACACAACTTCTTATAATTAAGACTTCCCGCAAGTACGTTAGCGGCTACATACTTTTCGACTTTGTTCTCTTTGTCGAAACACAATACAATTTTTTTCTTCTTATACCTAAGACTCATTTTAAAATTAATATTATATATAAATACTAAAAAAAGAAGCCACACATCTGACTTCCGTGCAAAGATAATATCTTATATTTGATTTAAAAACAGAAACAGTGCATTTATTTTAAAAGCTTGTTTTTCAATTATTTATATAAATATATATCAATAATTAGTAATAAATAAATTATTATATTATTATAAATAAAATCTTCTAATAAATTGCATCTTAGTTATTTTACGTTTTAAATATAACAATAAAAATATTATATATTAAAAAATGCTACTATGTTGAGTTAATTTACGGTATTTCAAAAACTATCTATCAACGCTTTGATTCTTTCTATATTGCATCTTCGTCAAATACTTGGTGTGCAATAGGGAAGTGTTTGGATTGTTTTCAATGAGTCACGAAATTATATTAATAGTGAGTACAAAACAGACCTTTTTTCGTCTTCTTTATTGTAAAATATAAATTGGAATGAAAAATCGACTGAAACAACAAATATTTGCACTTTCTTTATTGGCATGGACAGCCGTATACCCTGCCGATGCACAGCAAACACGCTCACTTCGCGATCAATTCTTAAACCCTTCTGACGAAGCAAAACCCTGGACCTTTTGGTATTGGATGTATGGTGCCGTGTCTAAAGAAGGGATTACAGCCGACTTGGAGGCAATGAAACATGCCGGATTAGGAGGTACTTATCTGATGCCGATTAAAGGTGTTCATGAAGGTGCCCAATACGATGGCAAAGCGCAGCAGCTAACTCCCGAATGGTGGGAGATGGTGCGTTTCAGCATGGAAGAAGCAGATCGTTTGGGGCTGAAATTGGGGATGCACATTTGTGATGGTTTTGCATTGGCGGGAGGTCCCTGGATTGCTCCCGAAGAATCCATGCAAAAAGTGGTTTGGAGTGATACGATTGTAAACGGAGGAAAGTTGATGGCTATTCGCTTGCCACAACCGGAAGCCTATGAAAATTATTATGAAGATATTGCATTATTCGCTTTGCCGGTAGAAGACGCAGCGGACGAAATGCAGGCAAAAATTACCTGTGTCAATCTAGCCACGACAGGAAACGTAAAAGCTGCTCAAACAGTGAATATGGATGCGGCAGGAGTGATCCGTTCTTCATATCCCTGCTATATCCAATATGAATACGGAGAACCTTTCACTTGCCGGAACATCGAAATCGTTTTAAATGGTAATAATTATCAGGCACACCGCTTGAAAGTAATGGTCAGTGACGACGGAGTGAATTATCGTTTGGTTAAGCAATTGGTCCCTGCCCGTCAGGGATGGCAGAATACGGATGAGAATTCAACTCATAGCATTCCTCCGACTACTGCCCGTTTCTTCCGTTTCTACTGGACTCCTGAAGGAAGCGAACCGGGAAGTGAAGATATGGATGCTGCCAAATGGAAGCCCAATCTGAAAATAAAAGAATTACGCCTGCACCGGGAAGCCCGTCTGAACCAATGGGAAGGAAAAGCCGGACTGGTATGGCGTGTCGCTCAAGCGACTAAAGAAGAGGAAGTTGGGAAACAGGATTGCTATTCACTTTCACAAGTCATCAATCTGACAGAGCAATATACCGGTCATTCGAATGGAAAAACATTGACCGCCACTCTCCCCAAAGGAAAATGGAAATTACTCCGCATGGGACATACGGCTACCGGACATACCAATGCGACAGCGGGAGGCGGAAAAGGATTGGAATGTGATAAGTTTAACCCGAAAACGGTACGGAAGCAATTCGATAACTGGTTTGCGCAGGCATTTGCAAAGACCAATCCCGAAGTAGCCCGTCGCGTACTGAAATATATGCATGTCGACAGTTGGGAATGTGGCAGCCAAAACTGGAATAAGCGTTTCGCTATTGAATTTCAGAAACGTCGTGGTTACGATTTGATGCCTTATCTACCTCTATTGGCAGGTATTCCGATGGAAAGTGTCGAACAAAGTGAAAAGATTCTGCGAGACGTACGTACTACCATATCAGAACTCGTCGTAGATGTGTTTTATCAGGTATTGGCGGACTGTGCGAGAGAATATGATTGCCAGTTTTCGGCAGAATGTGTGGCTCCGACGATGGTAAGCGATGGTCTACTACATTATCAAAAAGTAGATCTTCCGATGGGTGAATTTTGGTTGAACAGTCCTACACATGACAAGCCGAATGATATGCTCGACGCTATTAGCGGAGCACATATCTACGGAAAGAATATAATTCAGGCTGAAGGATTCACCGAAGTGCGTGGCACGTGGGATGAATACCCCGGAATGTTGAAAGCCTTGTTGGATCGTAATTACGCATTAGGAATCAACCGCCTTTTCTACCATGTATATGTACATAATCCCTGGCTGGACCGCAAGCCCGGCATGACATTGGATGGTATCGGACTATTTTTCCAACGGGATCAGACCTGGTGGAATAAAGGGGCAAAAGCCTTTTCCGAATATGCTACCCGTTGCCAGTCGTTGTTGCAATATGGGCATCCGGTAACAGACATCGCAGTCTTTACAGGTGAAGAAGTGCCGAGGCGTTCGATATTACCGGAACGATTGGTTCCCTCTCTGCCGGGAATCTTCGGTGCAGAACGAGTGGAAAGTGAACGCATCCGTCTGGCCAATGAGGGACAGCCTTTACGTGTACGCCCGGTAGGTGTTACTCATTCAGCTAACATGGCTGATCCGGAGAAATGGGTGAATCCGCTTCGTGGATATACATACGATAGTTTTAATAAAGATGCATTACTTCGTTTGGCGAAAGCAGAAAACGGACGAATAACGTTGCCGGGTGGAGCAAGTTATAAAGTGCTGGTACTGCCTCTTTCGCGTCCAATGAATCCCGAACCTGTATTGTCATCGGAAGTACAGAAGAAAATCAATGAACTAAAAGAAGCTGGCATTTTGGTACCTTCTTTACCTTATACAGAAGAAGATTTTTCCGTGTATGGCTTGGAACGTGACATGATCGTGCCGGAAGATATTGCCTGGACGCATCGTCGTGGCGAACTTGGCGAACTCTATTTCGTAGCCAACCAAAAGGACGAAACACGCACGTTTACTGCAAGTATGCGTATTAACGGTAAGAAACCGGAATGTTGGAATCCGGTGACGGGTGAGATGAATATTCATCCTTCTTATCGTATCAACGGAAACCGGACGGAAGTTACTCTCACATTGGCTCCTAATGAGTCCGTATTCATCGTATATCCTGCGGAGGGAGTACATGAAGGCTATGGAGCGAACTCTTCCAAACTGCAAAAGGAGAAAAAAGATACAGCCAAAGAGCCTTTAAACATAGCTTTGGAAGCAAAAGAATATACTATAACCTTTGCAGCTAACAAGAAAACGCTTACACGAAAAGAACTCTTCGACTGGAGCCAAGAATCGGATGAACAGATACGTTACTATTCGGGGACAGCGACCTATAAAACCACTTTCCGCTGGAAAAATAAACCGAATAAAGACCAACAGATTTATCTGAATCTGGGAACAGTTTATAATTTGGCAACTGTTCGTGTGAATGGTGTAGATTGTGGCACAATCTGGACAGCTCCTTATCGTGCAGATATTACAGGTGTCCTGAAAAAAGGAACTAATGAGCTTGAAATAGAGGTTACAAATACTTGGGCGAATGCACTGACAGGAGCTGATGAAGGAAAAGCGCCGTTTGATGGCATTTGGACTAATGCAAAATATCGCAGGGCAGAGAAAACGTTGCTTCCGGCAGGATTGCTCGGACCTTTGAGTTTTTCTACCACAGAATAAAATAGATTTTTAAGGCACGGATTACGCGGATTACACGGTTTATGAGAATCGTATTACATAAAGTAACAGCGCAATCCATGTAATCCGTGCCCAATTCATTATAATATAGCTAAAGTATGAAAAGTTCAATTATTAAAACAGGTACAATGTTGGCAGGTTTTCTGCTTGCTGCCTGCCTGTCAACACACGCAGAAGTAAAGCTACCGGCTATTTTTTCTGATGGCATGGTGATGCAGCAACAGACCAATGCAAACCTTTGGGGGACGGCGACTCCTCATAAAAAAGTAACAGTGACCACTAGTTGGAATGGAAAACAATATGCAGCAACAGCAGATAAAAATGGGGCATGGAAACTGACAGTAGCCACTCCCGAAGCTGGAGGCCCTTATACTGTGACCTTTGATGATGGAACCCAAAAGACACTGAATAATATTCTGATAGGCGAACTTTGGCTTTGTTCCGGACAAAGTAATATGGAAATGCCGATGAAAGGCTTCAAAAACCAACCGGTAGAAAATGCCAATATGGACATTCTTCACAGCAAGAATCCGCAAATCCGTCTGTTTACGGTGAAACGTACTTCTACATTCACTCCGCAGAATGACGTTATCGGTTCGTGGAAAGAAGCAACCCCGGCCAGCGTCCGTGATTTCAGCGCAACAGCCTATTATTTCGGGAGACTGGTAAATGAAATATTAGATGTTCCGGTTGGGTTGGTTGTAGCAGCCTGGGGTGGTTCCGCCTGTGAAGCATGGATGACGGCAGACTGGCTGAAAGCCTTCCCGGAAGCGAAGATTCCTCAAACGGAAGCCGACATAAAATCTAAAAACCGCACTCCGACCGTGCTTTATAACGGTATGTTACATCCGTTAATCGGTATGACCATGAAAGGAGTGATTTGGTATCAGGGCGAAGATAACTGGAATCGTGCCCATACGTATGCTGATATGTTTACCCGATTGATTAACGGTTGGCGTGCCGAATGGAAACAGGGTGATTTTCCCTTTTATTATTGCCAGATAGCTCCGTATGATTACGGGATTATTACCGAAAAAGGAAAGGATGTGATAAATTCGGCATATCTCCGGGAGGCACAGGCAAAAGTAGAACATCGTGTAGCTAACAGCGGTATGGCTGTATTACTGGATGCAGGAATGGAAAAAGGTATTCATCCCGCAAAGAAACAGGTTGCAGGTGAACGTCTGGCACTTCTGGCTTTAACTAAAACGTATGGAGTGGAAGGTGTAAATGGCGAAAGTCCTTATTATAAAAGCATTGAAATAAAGAACGACACCATAGTTGTCAGCTTCGAACGTGCCAATATGTGGATCAGCGGCAAGAACTGTTTCGAATCGAAAAACTTTCAGGTAGCCGGCGAAGATAAAGTTTTTTATCCGGCTAAAGCATGGATAGAACGTAGTAAGATGCTGGTGAAAAGCGATAAAGTGTCGCACCCGGTAGCTGTTCGATATTGTTTTGAAAACTATGTGGAAGGAGATGTATATTGCGACGGATTACCTTTAGGATCTTTTCGTTCGGATGATTGGTAATCGTAAATAGACAAGGTAAAAGATGAAAAATATATGAAGAGATTTTATCTGATTATAACCATACTGTTTGTTGGCGTGTCGGCTCTTTGGAGTCAGCATGCCAATGTCATTTGGAATACTCCCAGTCGTAATTCTTCTGAATCTATGCCCTGTGGTGGTGGAGATATTGGGATGAATATATGGGTAGAAGACGGTGATGTTATGTTCTATGTGAGCCGTAGCGGTACATTCGACGAAAACAACTGCCAGTTAAAACAAGGGCGTGTACGTCTCCGTCTGTCACCCAATCCTTTCAAAGACGCTAAAGATTTTCGTCAGGAGTTGAAGCTGAAAGACGGATATGTAGAAATCGCGGCAGGAAACACACAGATACAATTTTGGGTAGATGTTTTTCATCCAGTTATACATGTAGAGGTAACAAATGCACAACCGTTGCAGACTGAAGTCTTTTATGAAAATTGGCGCTATCAGGAACGACCTGTCAGAAAAGGAGAGGGGCAACAGTGTTCCTACAAATGGGCTCCCCCGAAAGGCTCTGTGACAGAGGCCGACTGTGTTTCCGTGAACACAAATCAACTTCTGTTCTATCATCGCAATCCCGAACAGACCGTTTTTGATGTAGTTGTGGCTCAACAAGGGATGAACGAAGTTAAATCTCAAATGATGAATCCTTTGAAAAACTTGACTTTCGGAGGAACTCTTTTTGGTGAAAACTTAGAATTTGCAGGTACTGCGGATGATGTATATGCCGGAACAGACTATCGTGCCTGGAAATTCCGTTCTTTCAAAGCAGCCAGGAAAGAACATTTCTGCATTGTGTTGCATACAGACCAGACAGAAACAATAGAAGAATGGGAGCAGGGAGTACAAACAGCTTTGCATAGAATAGCCCCCAAAGGTAAAGTTTCATCGAAGACTATCATACAGGATAAAAAACAGACCCGTTCGTGGTGGAATTCCTTTTGGCAACGTAGTTTTATCGAAGCAGAAGGAGAAGCAAAAGAAATAACTGTAAACTACACCCTTTTCCGCTATATGCTGGGATGTAATGCTTATGGCAGCGTACCGACTAAATTCAATGGCGGACTATTCACCTTTGATCCTTGCCATGTCGATGAAAAACAATCTTTTACTCCCGACTACCGGAAATGGGGAGGTGGCACGATGACTGCACAGAATCAACGTTTAGTATACTGGCCAATGCTGAAAAGCGGAGATTTTGATATGATGCCTTCCCAGTTTGATTTTTATAACCGCATGTTGAAGAATGCAGAACTCCGGAGCCGTGTATATTGGCAACATGATGGAGCTTGCTTTAGCGAGCAGACCGAAAATTTCGGTTTGCCGAACCCCGCAGAATATGGTTTCAAACGACCGGACTGGTTCGACAAAGGATTGGAATATAATGCCTGGCTGGAATATGAATGGGATACGGTTCTTGAATTCTGCCAAATGATATTGGAAACAAAGAACTATGCAAATGCTGATATTACCCCTTATTTACCTCTGATCGAGAGTTCGCTGACATTCTTCGACGAACATTATCGGCAACTGGCCTCCTGCCGGGGACGGAAAGCGTTGGATGGCAACGGACATCTGATTCTTTTCCCGGGCTCTGCCTGTGAAACATATAAGATGACCAATAACGCAAGCAGCACCATCGCCGCACTGAAAGTTGTATTAGAAACCTATGGAAAGAAAGAGGAGATGCTAAAAACAATACCTCCGATTCCATTGCGATACATAGAAGTAGGAGATTCATCGCTTTTAAAACAAATAATCGCCCCCGCTGTAAGTTGGGAGCGAATCAATAATGTAGAAACGCCACAACTATACCCTGTATTTCCGTGGAGGATTTACGGAGTAGGCAAAGAGAAGCTGGATATAGCACGTAATACCTACTTTTATGACCCGGATGCAATCAAGTTCCGTTCGCATACCGGATGGAAACAAGATAATATATGGGCTGCTTGTTTAGGCCTGACCGAAGAAGCAAAGAAATTATCTTTAGCCAAATTATCAAATGGACCGTATCGTTTCCCCGCATTTTGGGGACCGGGATATGACTGGACACCCGATCACAACTGGGGAGGTAGCGGCATGATAGGACTTCAGGAAATGCTATTGCAAACAAATGGAGAACAAATACTCCTTTTCCCAGCATGGCCGAAAGAATGGAACGTACATTTCAAACTTCATGCTCCGGGCGAAACAACAGTAGAAGCCACTCTCAAAAACGGAAAAGTGACGGACTTGAAAGTTTTACCGGAAAGTAGAAAAAAGGATATTATCATAATGATTGAAAATGAGAAATGATAGTTCACCACAGAGGACACAGAGTTCTTCTCTCTCTTTCCGCAAGTAAAGAAGAGCGACAAATACGATTATAAATATGTGAGACCCTGTGTTACTCTATAGTGAATAAAAAAGATTAAACCTCTGTATCCTCTGTGGTGGAAAATAAATTATCATTTAACGAATGAAATATATAAATAAAGAATTATGAATAAAAGACCATTTATCATCTTATCAGCTTTTCTGTTGCTATTCTTCTTGACAGAAAAAGGGCAGGCTACAGAAACTTACCGTCCCGAGACATCGGTTGCCGGATTCATCCAGCTTCCCGGTAGCGGGCGACAAGTCTATAATTTCAATCCGGGATGGCGCTTTTTCCGAGGTGATGTCCGGGGAGCAGAAGCGGTAAACTTTGATGACCGTTCCTGGAACGTCGTTTCCACTCCTCATACCGTAGAGTTGATGCCGGCCGAAGGCAGCGGATGCCGTAATTATCAGGGACCGGCTTGGTATCGTAAACACTTTGTCCTCCCCGCCGAAACAAAAGGGCAACGGGTGGTGCTTCATTTTGAAGCAGCTATGGGCAAACAGATTCTATATCTGAATGGTAAACGCATCCAGGAACATCTGGGAGGTTATCTACCTTTTACTTTAGACTTGACTGCCAATGGCGTACAAGCCGGAGACTCCTGTCTGCTCGCTGTTTTCACAGACAACAGTGATGACAAATCCTATCCTCCCGGAAAACGTCAATACACATTGGACTTTGCTTATCATGGTGGCATTTATCGTGATGTATGGATGATTGCCAAATCTCCGGTAGCTATTACTGATGCTATTGATTCACAAACCGTTGGCGGTGGAGGTGTATTCGTTCATTTTGATAAGATCAGTGAAAAGAGTGCGCAGGTATATGTAAACACCGAAGTTCAGAATGACGACACCCGTTCCGAGTCAGTCACTGTAGAAACGACATTGACAGATGCGGATGGAAAAGTAATCAAACGCAGTTCAGGAAAACTTTCTTTAAAGCCGGGAGAGAAAAAATCCATCCGTCAACAGATGGAAGTAAAGAATCCTACTCTTTGGTCACCGGATACACCTTATTTATATAGTGTACAATCACGTATTAAAAAAGGAAATAAATCCATTGACGGAGGCATTACCCGTGTCGGTATTCGTCTGGCAGAATTCCGTGGTAAAGACGGATTCTGGCTGAATGGCAAACCTTTCGGGCAACTGGTAGGAGCCAATCGCCATCAGGACTTTGCTTATGTAGGCAATGCTTTGCCGAACTCACAGCAATGGCGTGATGCCAAACGTCTGCGTGATGCCGGATGCACCATTATTAGGGTAGCCCACTATCCGCAAGATCCTGCCTTTATGGATGCCTGCGACGAGCTCGGTCTGTTCGTGATTGTCGCTACTCCGGGATGGCAGTACTGGAACAAAGACCCTAAGTTCGGGGAGTTGGTTCATCAGAATACCCGCGAAATGATTCGTCGTGACCGTAATCACCCTTCCGTATTGATGTGGGAACCCATCTTGAATGAAACCCGCTATCCGCTTGATTTTGCCTTGAAGGCTCTTGAGATTACCAAAGAAGAATATCCCTATCCGGGACGTCCGGTAGCAGCTGCCGATGTCCATTCTGCCGGAGTGAAAGAGCATTATGACGTTGTTTATGGCTGGCCGGGTGATGATGAAAAAGAAGACAAGCCGGAGCAATGTATCTTTACCCGTGAATTCGGGGAGAATGTAGATGACTGGTATGCTCACAACAATAATAACCGTGCCAGCCGCAGTTGGGGAGAACGTCCGTTACTGGTACAGGCTATGTCTTTGGCAAAGAGTTATGACGAGATGTACCGCACGACCGGTTTGTTTATCGGTGGCGCCCAATGGCATCCGTTCGACCATCAGCGTGGCTACCATCCGGATCCTTATTGGGGCGGTATTTATGATGCTTTCCGTCAGAAGAAATATGCGTATGAAGTATTTCGCAGCCAGTCGCCTGCCAATCTCCAACACCCATTGGCAGAATGTGGCCCAATGATATCCATTGCTCATGAAATGTCGCAGTTCTCCGATAAAGACGTAGTTGTATTCACAAACTGTGATTCGGTCCGTCTTTCTATTTATGATGGAACGAAAACCTGGACGAAACCGGTAGTTCATGCCAAAGGGCATATGCCGAATGCCCCCGTTGTATTTGAGAATGTCTGGGACTTTTGGGAAGCACGCAGATATAGCTATACACAAAAGAACTGGCAAAAAGTGAACATGGTTGCCGAAGGGATCATCGATGGAAAAGTGGTATGCACTCAAAAGAAAATGCCTTCCCGACGTTCCACCAAACTACGCCTTTATGTAGATACTCAAAAAGTGAACCTGGTAGCTGACGGTTCTGACTTTATCGTCGTAGTTGCTGAAGTAACCGATGATAGTGGAAATGTGCGCCGTCTGGCAAAAGAGAATATCGTTTTCACAGTAGAAGGTGAAGGAGAAATCATCGGAGATGCTACTATTGGCGCCAATCCCCGTGCGGTGGAGTTCGGCTCTGCTCCGGTGTTAATTCGTTCTACCCGGAAAGCCGGAAAAATAAAGGTGAAAGCCCGCGTACAGTTTGAGGGCACTCAAGCTCCGACAGCTACTGATATTGAACTGGAAAGCGTTCCTGCAGAACTCCCTTTCTGCTATGATGAACAAGCTTACGAAACACAAAGGACAACACCGTCCACTCTCAATACGAACCCTGGCAAAGAACCATCTGAAGGAAAAGTACAACTGACAGAGGAAGAACGCCAACGGGTGTTAGATGAAGTAGAACGCCAACAGACTGAATTTGGAACTGAAAAATAGTATGATAAAAGTAATTGCACTATTCAAAAAAAAAGACTATCTTTGAATACGTTTAATTCCAATTATAGCCATCAATGAGAAAACGGAATATTCTAATACTAATCCTATCCATGATAGGCATGTGTGCTTTTGCCTATCCAAATATGATTGTAGAACACTACACCGCTGAACGTGGTTTGCCCAATAATATCGTAAACTGCACATTAAAAGGACAAGACGGATTTATCTGGTTCGGAACCTGGTATGGATTATGTAGTTTTGACGGAAGTAAATTCCGTTCCTACGATAACCATGACGGTTTTTATTCCACAGATATTCCGCCGCGTAAGATTCAGCGTATCGTAGAAGATAAGAATGGTTTTCTGTGGATTAAGACTATCGACCGTAAACTCTATCTGTTCGACAAACGGCATGAGAGCTTTCATGCCGTCTATGATGATGTGAAAGAATATTCCGAGAACATTCAGATTATCAAGATTCAGACGACCGAAGACGGCGACGTGCTGTTGCTGACAAAAGATAAAAGTCTTTTGCGTGCGTACACCGATAAGGAAGGTAAAATAACGATGAAACAATTGCATGATTCGCATCCTAACGTGAACGTGTACGACATGCGTCTGAAACACAACATATTCTGCGAAACATCAGAGTTTATCAATTGGATCGGTATGGATTATCAAATTCTGTCCCTACGGAAAGGGGAAGCACTGAAAGACAAACCTGCTGACTTTATACAGAAAAAGGTATCTGCCAATCCGGATCAGTTTACTTGTGCCTCCTATAACTCCAAATTTTTATGGTTGGGAGATAAAAATGGTCGCATTTATAGTATTGATCCGCAAAACGGAGTTGTCAACCGTTACGAGATACCGGAAATCAAACAGCCGGTTTCTAATTTGTTGGTAACGGAATCCGGTCTGATGTACATTACCACCAATGAAGGAGCATACGAGTACAATATCGGCTACAAGCAGTTGACCAAGCTCCCCTTTACCATCCCCGAAAAGGACAATGGAATTATATTCTATGATAAATATGATAAGGTATGGTTTCAAGAGGGTAATCAGGCATTGACCTATTATGATCCCCTGAACAGGAGCCATCACCGCTTTACATTCCCCAATCAGAACGCAATCGGCAATTTTGAAATGCAGGATGCCGGCGAACAGGGCATGTTCTTTATGACTCCGGGAGGGGAAATTCTTCTATTCGACAGGGAGAAACTGGAAATGACCCGTATCAACCAATTGAAGCCTTTCTCCGACGATCTTCCCAATCAGCTTTTCTTCCATCTTCTGCTGGATAAAGATGGCATCCTTTGGCTGGCATCTACGAGCAGCGGAGTATACAGGCTTAATTTCCCCAAGAAGCAATTCCAACTGTTGACAGACGTTTCTCCATCTCCGGTAGTGCCCGAGAGAACGACTTCTTGGAATCAGGGAATACGTGCTCTCTTTCAGGCACAAAATGGGGATATTTGGGTAGGAACCCGCTGGCAAGCCCTGTATCGCCTGGATCGTAATGGACAAGTGAAACAAATCTTCTCGGATAAGAATTACTTGTTGGGAGCCGTATATCATATTATGGAAGACAAAGACGGTAATCTTTGGTTTTCCACCAAAGGAAACGGGCTTGTCAAAGCCGAACCGGACATGAATTCACCGCACGGGTTGCGTTTTACCCGTTATATCAATGACCCCAAAAATCCGAATTCTATCAGTAACAACGATGTGTACTTTACCTATCAAGACAGCCAGGGGCGCATTTGGGTAGGATTACTGGGAGGAGGTCTGAATCTAATTTCCGAAGAAAAAGGAGCAATTACCTTTATACATAAATACAATGGCTTGAAACAATATCCTGCATACGGTCTTTATATGGAGGTGCGTACCATGACGGAAGATGAAGACGGACGTATTTGGGTAGGAACAATGGATGGCTTGATGTCTTTCGACGGACATTTCACTGCCCCCGAACAGATCCAGTTTGAAACGTACCGCCAGGTCAGCGAAAATTCAAATGTAGCGGATAATGATATTTATGTACTCTACAAAGATACTGATTCGCAAATCTGGGTAAGTGTGTTCGGAGGCGGTTTGAATAGATTAGTCCGCTATGATAAAGAAAAACGTGAACCGATCTTCAAATCCTATGGCATACGCGAAGGAATGAATAACGATGTAGTCAAATCCATCGTAGAAGATAAAAACGGTAACTTATGGTTTACAACGGAAATTGGCTTGTCTTGTTTCAATAAAGCTACCGAACAATTTCGTAACTACGACAAATACGACGGTTTTCTGAACGTGGAATTGGAAGAAGGTAGCGCCCTTCGTACCTTGAATGGAGACTTGTGGATTGGTACCCGGCAGGGAATCCTGGCATTCTCTCCCGACAAACTGGAAACATTGCATACAAACTACGATACACGTATTGTTGACTTTAAAGTTTCCAACCATGATTTGCGTAGTTTTCGCGAATGTCCGATCCTGAAAGAATCCATTACATATGCCAAAGCAATCCAGCTGAACTACAATCAATCCATGTTCACGATTGAATTTGCCGCATTAAATTTCTACAATCAGAACCGGGTATCTTACCGGTATATACTTGAAGGATATGAAAAAGAATGGCACTATAATGGGAAAAACCGTATCGCCTCTTATACCAACGTACCTCCCGGAGACTATACATTCCGTGTAGAAACCGTAGATGAAGCCAATCCGGAGCTGGTTTCCAACTGCACATTGGCCATCACTATCCTTCCGCCATGGTGGTTAAGCTGGTGGGCAACTCTTATATATGTAATTTTAGGTTTGGCAGCTCTCTATTTCAGTCTGCGCCTGGCCTTCTTCATGCTCAAAATGAAGAATGATATTTATATCGAACAGAAGGTATCAGAAATGAAAATTAAGTTCTTTACCAATATTTCCCATGAATTGAGGACTCCTTTGACATTGATAAAAGGTCCGATACAAGAACTGAGAGAACGCGAAAAGCTCTCCCCGAAAGGATTACAATATGTGGAACTGATGGAAAAGAACACCAATCAGATGTTGCAATTAGTAAATCAGATACTTGATTTCCGGAAGATTCAGAACGGCAAGATGCGTTTGCATGTGTCATTAATTGATTTTAATGAGATGATAGCTTCTTTCCAAAAAGAATTCCGGGTACTTTCCGAAGAAAACGAAATCAGTTTTACTTTCCAGTTGCCGGATGAACCAATTATGGTATGGGCGGACAAGGAAAAAATGAGCATTGTTATCCGCAATATCATATCCAACGCATTCAAATTCACTCATTCCGGAGGAAGTATTTATATAACTACCGGATTGACAGACGACGGTAAACGTTGTTATGTACGGGTAGAAGATAATGGAGTAGGTATTCCACAAAATAAACTGACTGAGATTTTCGAACGCTTCTCGCAAGGAGAGAACGCGAAAAACTCCTATTATCAGGGCACTGGTATCGGATTGGCACTTTCAAAAGAGATCGTCAATCTGCATCACGGACAGATTCGTGCCGAAAGTCCCGAAGGACAAGGGGCGGTGTTTATAGTGGAACTCCTGATGGATAAGGAACATTACCGCCCGTCGGAAGTAGACTTTTATGTGGGAGATACGGAGACAGTTCCTGTTTCTGTGGAACAAAATCCTGTTGCAAATGCCACATCCGAAGACAGTACGGAAGAAGAACCAGAAATCGACGCTTCATTACCGACCCTTCTGTTGGTGGAAGATAATAAAGACCTTTGCCAGTTGATAAAGCTTCAGTTGGAAGACAAGTTCAATATCCATATTGCCAATAACGGAGTAGAAGGTTTGAAGAAAGTACATCTGTATCATCCGGATATTGTAGTAACTGATCAGATGATGCCTGAAATGGATGGACTTGAAATGTTGCAATCTATTCGCAAAGATTTCCAAATCAGTCATATCCCTGTCATTATTCTAACTGCGAAGAATGATGAAGGTGCCAAGACCAAAGCTATCACTTTAGGAGCGAACGCCTACATCACCAAACCTTTCAGTAAGGAATATCTGTTGGCACGTATCGACCAGTTACTTGCCGAACGGAAACTGTTCCGTGAACGAATCCGTCAGCAAATGGAAAACCAGACAACGACCGAAGAAGACAGCTACGAACAATTTTTAGTAAAGAAAGACGTACAGTTCCTCGAAAAGATACATCAGGTCATTGAAGAAAATATGGATGATAGTGACTTTAATATTGACACCATAGCATCCGGTATCGGATTGAGCCGTTCGGCATTCTTCAAGAAACTGAAGAGTCTTACCGGCCTGGCACCCGTCGACCTGGTAAAGGAGATCCGTTTGAATAAATCTATCGAGCTGATTAAAAATACGGATTTAAGTGTTTCCGAAATTGCTTTTGCTGTCGGATTCAAAGATTCGGGTTACTATAGCAAGTGTTTCCGGAAGAAATATAATCAGTCCCCTCGCGAATATATGAATGAATGGCGGAAAGGAGAGAGATAACCGATTACAAAATGCTTTCTTAATCGTCCTTTTAGAAACCTAATTAAGATTCGAAAGAATGAACAACATTAAGAAAGTATTATCAGCGTGGATGCTGGTTGCCTGTGTACTACCTGTGGCAGCCCAGTATCCTGTGATTCCGGACTCGGTAAAAGCAAGAGGAGCAAAACAAGAAGCGGAGTTTGAACGGAAATCAGATGCGGCATGGGAAAAAGCTTTGCCGACAGTGTTAGAAGAAGCAAAGAAAGGTCGTCCCTATAAGCCTTGGGCCTCCAAACCCGAAGATTTGATAAAAAGTAATATCCCGGCTTTCCCCGGAGCGGAAGGCGGAGGCATGTATACTCCCGGTGGTCGTGGAGGTAAAGTGATTGTAGTCACTTCGCTGGAAGATTCCGGTCCCGGAACATTACGTGAAGCCTGCGAAACAGGAGGTGCACGCATTATTGTATTCAATGTAGCGGGAGTGATTCGTTTGAAAAGCCCGATTAGTGTACGCGCCCCTTATGTAACGATTGCCGGACAAACGGCTCCCGGAGATGGTATCTGCGTCACCGGACAATCTTTCCTGATCGATACACACGATGTCGTGATTCGCCACATGCGCTTCCGTCGCGGTGCGCAGGACGTAGCTTTCCGTGATGATGCAGTAGGAGGGAATGCGGTTGGAAATATCATGATAGACCATTGCTCCGCCAGTTGGGGATTGGATGAAAATATGTCTATCTACCGTCATGTATACAACAGAGGGGCAGACGGACACGGATTGAAACTGCCGACGGTAAACATTACCATCCAGAATTCTATTTTCTCTGAAGCATTAGATACCTACAATCATGCTTTCGGTGCAACTATCGGTGGTCATAACAGTATGTTCTGCCGTAACCTCTTTGCTTCCAACATCAGCCGGAATAGTTCGGTAGGTATGGACGGCGACTTTAACTTCGTCAATAATGTTGTTTTCAACTGGTGGAACCGTTCCGTAGACGGAGGCGATCACAACAGTTTCTACAATATGATAAACAACTACTTCAAACCCGGTCCGATCACTCCGATAGGTAAACCGATCTCTTATCGTATTCTCAAACCGGAAGCGGGACGTGACAAAAACAGACCGCTTTCATTCGGAAAAGCATACGTAAACGGAAATATTATCCACGGCAATGCCAAAGTTACAAAAGATAACTGGGATGGAGGCGTACAACTTAAAGAAGAGGTAGACGCCACAAAGTTTTTGCCGCTAATTAAATCGGACGAGGCTTTCAAAATGCCACCGGTAACTGTAATGGATACCAAAAAAGCTTATAACTTTGTATTAGATAATGTAGGAGCTAATTTCCCGAAACGTGACGCAGTGGATGCACGTGTCATTAAAACCGTACAAACAGGAAAAGCCATTTATGCGAAAGATGCACCGGAGTTTGTCTCTCCTTACGTGAAGAGACGGTTACCGGCTGATTCTTATAAGCAAGGTATTATCACAGATATTCGTCAGGTAGGCGGACTGCCCGAATATAAAGGTGAAGCGGTAGTAGACTCGGACGGCGACGGTATGCCGGATGCTTGGGAAATTGCCAACGGATTGAATCCAAACGACCCGGCTGACGCAAACATGGACTGCAACGGTGACGGATATACCAATATTGAAAAATACATCAATGGTATAGACACCAGGAAGAAAGTGGACTGGACAGACTTGAAGAACAATTACGATACATTGTCTAAACGGAAAAGTCTGTTATAACCGGATGAAAAGATGATAAAGTTTATTGTGATGAATATACAACTAAGAACGATCCTTTTAGGATTATTGAGCGTTGGGTTTGTGCAAAGTTATGCGCAAACCTTTGCTTTACAAGTTAAGAATGATCAGATCACTTACCTGAATGATGATCGGGGAAACCGGATTCTCGACTTCTCTACATGCGGATATAAATCCTCCGAACAGGATATTCCTTCTGTCCGCAATGTGGTATTTGTACCCTGGAAAGCCGGAGATAATACTGCGCGTATTCAACGTGCCATTGATTATGTAGCTTCTCTGACTCCTGACGCTTCCGGTTTTCGGGGAGCCGTATTACTCGATCAGGGAGAGTTTTCCCTGTCCGGCAGTATCCGTATCTCCGCATCCGGAATTGTGTTGCGGGGAACGGATAAAGAAAAAACAATACTGCTGAAAAAGGGCGTAGACAGAGGTGCGCTTATCTATATGGAAGGAAGGAACGATCTGAATGTACAAGATACATTGAAGGTACTTTCCCACTATGTTCCGGTAAACGCGAGAACATTGGAAGTCGCTTTGGGTATTTCTCTGAAAAAAGGAGATCGTGTCATGGTTACCCGTCCTTCCGGCAAAGAATGGATTGCCTCTTTAGGTTGTGATATTTTTGGAGGAGGTATCAGCGCTTTGGGATGGAAAGAAGGTGACATGGATCTGACTTGGGACAGAACAGTCTGCGAAGTAAACGGCAACCAGGTAACATTGGATGCTCCGCTGACCGTAGCTTTGGATGCCAGCTATGGAACTTCTTCCCTGTTGACTTATCAATGGAACGGACGTATTTACAATTGTGGCGTAGAAAATATGACATTGATTTCTGAATACGACAAGCGTTATCCTAAAGACGAGGATCATTGCTGGACAGGTATCTCCATTGAAGATGCGGAAAACTGTTGGGTGAGACTGGTTAACTTCAAGCATTTTGCAGGAAGCGCTGTAATTGTTCAGCGTACAGGTTCCAAAATTACCGTTGAAGACTGTATATCGAAAGAACCCGTTTCAGAAATCGGAGGGATGCGTCGTTGCACTTTCCATACGCTGGGACAACAAACTTTATTTCAGCGCTGCTATTCGGAACAGGGTATTCATGACTTTGCTGCCGGATATTGCGCAGCCGGTCCCAATGCTTTTGTGCAATGTGATTCGTATGAATCTTTGGGATTCAGTGGCTCTATTGATGCCTGGGCGTGCGGACTATTGTTTGACATAGTAAATATCGACGGTCATAATCTGACTTTCAAGAATTTGGGACAAGATAAAAACGGAGCCGGTTGGAATACGGCAAACAGCTTGTTTTGGCAATGTACCGCAGCGGAAATCGAATGTTATGCCCCGGCAAAAGATGCGATGAACCGTGCATACGGTTGTTGGGCACAATTCTCCGGTGATGGTGAATGGGCACAATCCAACAATCATGTACAACCTCGCAGTATTTTTTATGCTCAATTGGAAGAACGGTTGAACAAAGAATGTGCGGAACGTGCACGTATTCTGCCCAGAAATACAAGTGCAACCAGTAGTCCTACAGTGGAAGTAGCTATGGAACTCGCTAAAGAGGCATATATACCACGGTTAACGTTGGAACATTGGATAGGTGATAACAAGTTTGCTCCTTCAGTGGCATCAACCGGAGTAAAATCAATCGATGACATTAAAGAGAAAAAGAGCGCTGCACATGCAAATTCTTCTTCTAAATTATTAACTCAACCGGAAGTAACAGTAACCAATGGACGTATTCAGATGGACGGTGCTCTATTGGTTGGAGGCAGTCATACCACCCCTTGGTGGAACGGAAAGCTCAAAACCAATTATCTAAAAAAGGCAAGTCCGGCCATTACCCGCTTTGTGCCGGGACGCGAAGGATTGGGATTAACCGACCGCATTGATTCTGTAGTCGATTTTATGAAACAGAAAAACATTCTTGTTTTCGATCAGAATTACGGCCTTTGGTATGACCGTCGCCGGGATGACCACGAACGGATTCGCCGTCGGGATGGCGATGTATGGGGACCTTTCTATGAACAGCCATTCGGTCGTAGCGGTCAGGGGACAGCATGGGAAGGATTGAGCAAATATGATTTAAAACGCCCTAATGCATGGTACTGGAGTCGCTTAAAAGAATTTGCGGAAAAAGGAAATAAGGACGGATTGTTATTATTCCATGAAAACTATTTCCAGCACAATATACTGGAAGCCGGTGCACATTGGGTGGATTCTCCATGGAGAAGCAGCAATAACATCAATCAGACCGGATTTCCTGAACCTGCTCCATTTGCCGGAGACAAACGAATTTTTGTAGCAGATATGTTCTATGATATCAGTCATCCTGTTCGCCGTGAACTGCACAGACAATATATCCGTCAGTGCCTGAATAACTTCGCGGACAATTCGAATGTTATTCAGTTGACAAGTGCCGAATTTACAGGTCCGTTGCACTTCGTACAATTTTGGTTAGACATGATAGCCGAATGGGAAACTGAAACCGGAAAGAAAGCGAAAGTAGCATTAAGTACAACGAAAGATGTACAAGATGCAATCCTTGCAGATCCCAAACGCGCTGCCGTAGTAGATATTATTGATATCCGGTATTGGCATTATAAGACGGATGGAATCTTTGCGCCGGAAGGTGGAAAAAATATGGCGCCACGTCAACACATGCGTAAGATGAAAGTAGGAAAGGTGACTTTCACAGAAGCATATAAAGCTGTCAATGAGTATCGTCAGAAATTTCCTCAAAAGGCAGTGACATTCTATGCACAGAATTATCCGGCTATGGGATGGGCTGTATTCATGGCAGGAGGTTCATGTCCTGTAATTCCGTGCACAGATAAAGCATTTTTGAAAGATGCAGCAGCAATGGAAGTGGAAGAAACAAATACGGATGAGTATAAGAAAATGGTAAAATCTGATATTGGAAGTATCATTTATTCCAAGTCCGGAACAGAAATTCCTGTTCAATTATCGTCCGGAAAGTATGCATTAAAGTACATTCATCCAGCTTCCGGAAAGATTGAAACAATAAATAAATCATTGAAAATAAACGATTTATACAATCTAAAGGTACCAGATAAGAAAGAAGGTATTTATTGGTTTCACAAGCTATAAAACAGAAAATCCCGTTGAAGACTATTCAACGGGATTTTTGCTTTTTATAGGTAATTTCTCGTAAAAGAGTGTTATAAAACATGATACTTGTTTTTTCAATCCACAAACCAGATTTTACCTAATGTTACGGTCGATACTGCTTAGTTTTGCAACATCAAATCAATCGAATTAATGCTATGATGGAACAGACTAATAATTCAACCGACACTTTACTCGCTTCTTTTCAAGCGGGAAACATGGCAGCTTTTTCACAGCTGTATAACTTGCACATCAACGTCCTTTTTAATTACGGATTGAAGTTGACCATTGATAAAGAGTTACTGAAAGATTGCATTCACGACATCTTCGTGAAACTCTATACAAAGAGAGATGAATTAGGAACAATCGATAATTTGAGATCTTATTTATTCATCTCCTTAAAGAATAAGTTGTGTGATGAACTTCGCAGACGTATGTATATGTCTGATACGGTAGTAGAAGAAGTCAGCTTATCCACTCCTACAGATGTAGAAGATGATTATATGGCAAAAGAGCAACGCAATAATGAATTTTCATTGGTTAAACGTCTGCTGGATCAATTATCTCCCCGTCAGCGTGAAGCGCTTACATTATATTATATAGAAGAAAAGAAATACGAGGATATCTGCGAGATTATGAATATGAATTATCAGTCTGTACGCAACCTGATGCATCGCGGATTGACAAAGTTGCGTAGTCTGGCGAGTTAATTTTAGTAAAAAGGTAAATTGGTTGAGTACATAGACAAGATAACGCCGTCCTACTTATGTAAACGCTTAAAAAGGATGCGATATGTGCTCAAAGGTAATGGATTTTTTGACGGATGATGATTTTATCAACTATGTGCTAGGTGTAACTCCGCAATCAGCTTCCCAATGGGAAACTTATTTCAGAGAGCACCCGGAAGAGATGGCAGATGCAGAAGAAGCTAAAGCGATATTATTGGCTCCGGCAAATGTAGACTGTGACTTCTCAATAGTTGAAAATAACGAATTGAAAGATAGGATCATTAGTAGTATAAAAGATTTTTCGAGTATTTTGTAGATAGGTTAGTTAAGATAAAGTAGTTAGGTTAGTTAAGGCATTAAAAGATTGACGCAGTCTTTCACAGGAGGTTTAGCTTTAAACACTGTGAAAGACTGCGTTTTTTATTTGTCCGGTTCAGGTTTCGCTGCGGACTCCCGAATATCGAAAGCGCTACTGAAACTGACTATTAATACGATACATCCACCCAATATGCCGATAAGCATATAAGCGATACGGATATCGAACGCCTGCGAAATGGCACCGATAAGTAGGGGAGCAATCAACGAACCTATAAAACTGATACTTGACAGAATGGTGAGTGCAATACTGACCGGTGTTTTTGATTTGGCTCCCACGAAGCTGTACAAAGTAGGCACAATGCAGGAAATACCCAAGCCAACCAGCATGAAACCCAAAGAATTGATGATTACTTTCATGGCCATAGCTTCGAAAACTCCTCCTAACAGGGCAGAAACAAAGAAGCCGATACAGATAAAGCTGCCCGCCAGTTGCAGGACTTTCTTCTTTCCCCAAAGTTGATAAGCGTAGTTAGTCAGGAAACGGCCCGTTGCCATCATAATCATAAATACAAGAAAACCGATTTGCAATGATTTAGGTACGTGAACCACTGATTCGAAATAAACGGCACTCCAGTCGAACATCGCGCTTTCTACAATCAACGCAAACAGTCCGACAAGTCCTAACTGCAAAAGCAACATTTCCGGTTTTTGAAATAACAGGCGAAAGCCATTGGGAGCTTTGGCTGTATTTCTTTCCTTCGTCTTTGTATCAGAAACTTCCGCTTCCTGCGGTGCGCTCTCCTGCAAATATTTTCGCCCGGAAAGTGCAATTATAAGGATGATTATAAATATCAGTGTATAATGCCAGATGGGGGAGACTCCTGCCAAAATCATCACGAAGCCGATAAGTGCTCCTGCGCATGCCCCCAGACTCCATCCTCCATGAAAAGTGGCCATAATGGTTTTACCATACAAACGTTCCACCTCAATACCTTGTGTATTGAATGATATATCGCACAAATTCCAGAACACTCCGAAGCAAAAGAGCAGAAAGCCTAAAAGATAGACCTCATGAGCCAGTCCGACACAAAGCAAGGATGAAGCGTATCCCAAGATGCTGACCTGTACCATGCTCCGGCTTCCTAACTTCGAAACAAGATAGCCAGCCAAGGGGATCGCGACAAATTTTCCGACAGGGATCATAAATAAAATCAATCCCCAGTAGAAAGCATAATTTGCAGCAAAAACGTCTTTAAAATCAGGGATTCGGCTAGCCCAACTTGCCATACAAAGTCCTTGGGCAAAGAAAAAAGTCAATATGGCAAAACGTATTCTCTCTTTTGGATGCGTAAATTGGTTATTCATGCATTTTTTATTTTTAATCACGGCAAAGGTATCTATTTTTTTTGTACTTTTGCGCCCGATTTAAAAATATCATATTCATGAAGACAGGCGAATCTTTATTATCCATAGGTAAATTTATTGCAGAATATTCAGCCCATTTAATGGGGGCCGGAGTACACACCTCGCGGGTAGTACGCAACACAAAGCGTATTGGAGAGGCTTTCGGACTAGATGTCAAATTAAGCGTATTTCATAGAAACATCATTCTGACTATTATAGATAAAGAAACAAACGAAGCTTGTAACGAGGTTATAGACATTCCTGCACACCCGATCAGTTTTGAACATAATTCAGAGTTAAGCGCATTGAGCTGGGAAGCAGTAGACAATCATTTGTCATTGGAAGAATTGAAAGACAAATACAAGAAGATTATTTCTGCTCCGCGGATACATCCGCTTTTCGTTTTACTACTGGTAGGATTTGCCAATGCGTCTTTCTGTAAATTGTTCGGCGGTGATTTAATTTCGATGGGAATTGTGTTCTCGGCTACCATTACAGGATTCTACCTGAAACAACAAATGCAAGCGAAAAAGATCAATCATTATGTTGTATTTATTGTTTCGGCTTTTGTTGCTTCCCTGTGTGCTTCCACCGCGCTGATTTTCGACACAACGTCGGAGATCGCAATGGCGACCAGCGTGCTTTATCTTGTGCCTGGGGTTCCCTTGATTAATGGCGTGATTGATGTAGTAGAAGGGTACGTTTTAACAGGATTTGCCCGTCTGACAGAGGCTTCTTTGTTGATTGTCAGCATCGCTATCGGACTTTCCTTCACATTATTAATGGTAAAAAACAGTTTAATTTGATATGATAGCACTTGACATTCTTACTGATGGATTTTTTGCAGCAGTAGCTGGTATAGGATTTGGTGCGATTTCCGATCCTCCTTTACGTGCATTCAAGATGATTGCCATACTGGCAGCATTGGGACACGCCTGTCGTTTTTGTTTAATGAACTATTTAGGCATGGATATTGCCACCGGTTCGTTGTTTGCCGGATTAGTCATCGGCTTCGGCAGTTTGTGGTTAGGGAAAAAAGTATATTGTCCGATGACGGTATTGTACATTCCGGCGTTACTTCCTATGATTCCGGGAAAATTTGCATACAACATGGTATTTTCACTTATCATGTGTCTGCAAAATGTGAATGATCCGGATAAACTGGATAAGTTTATGTCGATGTTCTTCTCTAATACTCTGATAGCAAGTACAGTGATTTTTATGTTGGCGGTAGGAGCTACGTTCCCGATGTTCCTGTTCCCACATAGAACCTTTTCATTAACAAGACACTAAAACGAACTTTTATGGAGATTTTTTGGAGAACAATTGCATATTATAATTCAGCTACCTGGCTTTTCCAGATAGTTATCATTCTGATTGGTATTGCATTGACCGGATTGCTTATCGGCAAACCACGTCCGTGGGTGAAAATGGCGATGAAGTTCTATATGATAGGTCTGTATACGTGGATTTCTCTAGTCTACTATTATATCTATTGTGAAGAACGTAGCTATAATGGCGTAATGGCTATGTTTTGGGGCGTTATGGCTATCATTTGGATTTGGGATGCGATTACGGGATATACTACCTTTGAACGTACTCACAAATATGATCTGCTGTCTTATGTCCTGTTGGCAATGCCTTTTATATATCCTTTGGTTTCATTGGCACGCGGTCTTTCATTCCCGGAAATGACTTCTCCGGTCATGCCTTGTTCGGTAGTTGTGTTTACTATCGGATTGTTATTGCTGTTTGCGCAAAAGGTCAATATGTTTTTGGTATTGTTCCTTTGCCACTGGTCACTGATCGGATTATCCAAAACTTATTTCTTTCAGATTCCGGAAGATTTCTTATTGGCAAGTGCCACAATCCCCGGCCTGTATCTTTTCTTCAGGGAGTATTTCCTGAATAATCTGCATGCCGACACCAAGCCGAAAGCAAAATATATCAATTGGCTATTGATAAGCGTTTGTGTCGGACTGGCCGTGTTGCTGACTACTACCATGTTTTTGGAATTAGTTCCGAAGAACTGATCCGGACACATAAAGATATTCAAACCGAAAAGAGGCCGTTCAAAAAAGCCTTGATCTTATAAAATCGTCCTTATTACGATAGACTGTAGTAAGGACGATTTTTCTTTTAGGAACTTGTGGAACAATTTCTTTTTTATATCGTATCGTTTACTTAATTGCGTAGAATATCCGTAAGGCATACTGCATCACTGCATCAGGCAACCATTTTTTACTCTTCGCAAACAATACCTGTATCCAGGGACCTACTTTCGTCCGAAAAGGAGGGTTGGTACGTTCCACTATCTTACAGATGGTAGCCCCCAACTTCCGCGGATGGCATCCATTACGTTCTTCTTTTTCTATAATCTCCAATGATTTCAGAAAACTCTCTCCGTAATCGGCATCCAGTCTTGTCTGTTCGGAGATATTCCGGTTATCAGTAAATCCGGTGTTGAAGTCTCCCGGTTCTACTACACAAACCTTTATATGGAACGGATGAACCTCTAAAGCCAATGCTTCGCTATATCCCTCGACTGCAAATTTCGAAGCAGAATAAAATCCCTGATAGGGGATTCCCATTACACCACCGATAGAACTGATATTGATAATCTTGCCCTTTCGCGCCTTTCGCATAGATGGCAAAACAGCTTTACACATATTCACTACGCCGAAGAAGTTTGTATTCATTTGTATATTCACTTCTTCTTCAGTGGCAAGTTCCAATGCGCCGCCAATACCTATTCCGGCATTATTAATCAATACGTCAATCCGTCCCTGCTCCGATAGAATCCGCTCTACGGCCTGACATACGGAAAGGGAATTGGTAACATCGACAACAAGCATTTTTACATGATTCATGTCTTCAGCAGGTTTCCGGCTTGTTCCATAAACGATGTGCCCTTGTTCCGATAACATTTGAGCGGTAATCTTGCCGAATCCGGAAGATGCTCCGGTGATAAGTATGACTTGTGGTTGCATATTTCTTATTTGCGGTATGATACTAACTGCTCAATTATCGTTTCTCCAAGATAGCAGTCATTTCTTCCCGCCAATCCGCACCATTCTTCGGTTGGAACGTTTCAAATCCAAGTTCCTTGCCTATATGGATATTCGAAGCACCGTCATCTACAAATAAAGTTTCGGAAGGGATGATATTACAATCATTCACCATAAATTCGAAAATTTCGGGTGCAGGTTTTGTATGACCGACCTGATAAGACAAATATAATTTGTCACAATAATCATTCAACGGCTTTTTCTTCGATGAGAAATCGGGGCTGCATGCCCACGACATAACAAAAGGATTGGTATTACTTAAAATATACACATGATATGACTTTCTCAATTCCAATATATAGTCGAGTTTATTTAGATTCACTTCGTTGAAAAAGCCCAGCCATGCCTGTTTGGTTTCCTCCATCGTCAATGGACGGCCACATAAATCCCCCAGTTGTTTCCGAAACTCATCCGCGCTTAGCTTTCCTTCTTCCAGTTCTTGAAAAATTCCAGTCTGGTGATATTTATCCAGCCGGGTATCAGCATCTGCCAGTCCCAGTTTGATAAATGCCTGAACCGCTTTGTCACGATCAATATCTACAATCACTCCTCCAAAATCAAATACAATGTTTTTAATCATGATATATAATTTTCTTGTTTGCTACAAAGATACGGCTTATCTTCTTAATTAATAGCCCGCAACGGCTTGATATTTGTCAAAAAAACATAGTGACGCTATCCGTGTCAAATAGCGTCACTATAACACCCGGATAGTGTCGCTATAAGGGCAGGATGGCGTCACTATACTTTTTGTATGCTTATGGAGGAATAAATTCCGATTATTATCTATCTTTTCACCTTTCCTTGAAGCGACTTGTTTGTTGATGTCTTGAGATGGTAAATGATTGCATTGTTTCATCACAATGTACGTTAGTACTATTATTCCCATATATTATGGGAAAGTATTCTCTCATATTAAGAAAATAAATTCCCATAATATGGGAGACTATTTTCCCACAATATATGGAACAAATGGAACAATACAGGTGAAAGAACAAAAGAAAGGAACTACCCCAAACGACTATACAGGAAACATGTTCTTTTGTTCTTCTGTCTAAGATGGATAAACCATACAGAAATAAGCTAAAATTGAAGAAACAATAGCACTACAGAATAAATAAATTCTCCTAGTTACTAATAGGAGCCATTTATCGGTTTAGGCAACATATAGTACATACCAGTTTGTGGTCAATGTCTTCTGTACTTTACCGGCCATTAAATAAAATAAATCCTTCTAATATCATTAATATTTCCAAAAAGAGCATTCATATAAGATAAATTATTGTTTCTTTTGTCCTAATGAAATGAAAGTTGGGAAATAGTATGAATAATAACATTGATATAAAAACGCTGGAGGCCTTTCAGGATGGGAATCACAAGGCCTTTGAGACTATTTTTATAGCATACTACAACAAAACCAAAACATTCATTGACGGATATATAAAATCGGAACCCGATGCGGAAGAGCTGACAGAGGATTTATTTGTCAATCTTTGGATCAATCGTCATTCCATTGATACGTCTAAATCATTCAATTCTTATTTGCACACCATTGCAAGAAATGCAGCCATCAACTTCCTGAAACATAAATATGTGAGCGATGCCTATCTGAACAACCTGGATACAGAATATAGCTCTACTTCCGAAGAAGACCTTATTGCCAAGGAACTGGAAATGCTAATTGACAAACTTGTTGGGGGAATGCCCGAACAACGGAGAATGATTTATACATTGAGCCGTAACGAAGGATTATCCAATGCCGAGATTGCCGAACGCCTGAATACTACCAAAAGAAATGTTGAAAGCCAGTTAAGCCTTGCTTTGAAAGAAATACGGAAGGCAATTTCCTGTTTTTTGGTATCATTATTATAGGAGCATTTTTGTCTTTATCCTGCTTTTTTCAAAAAAAGATTCATTTTCTTATTGAGCTTTTTGCCACCAAACTGTATATATAGTAAAGTGCAGCAAAAATGAAGAAGAGTAATATCAGTAAAATCATCAA
This sequence comes from Bacteroides luhongzhouii, assembly GCF_009193295.2. Lineage (NCBI taxonomy): Bacteria > Pseudomonadati > Bacteroidota > Bacteroidia > Bacteroidales > Bacteroidaceae > Bacteroides > Bacteroides luhongzhouii. The sequence continues at coordinate 4,135,942 of NZ_CP059973.1, forward strand.
AATGTTCCTCTCCGCCCGCTTTCCGTCTGAAACGGAAGAGAAAGTGCAGAAATGGATCATCAAAGATAAAAATCAGCAGGCGAAAATTAAAGCTTCATTGGATTATTGGAATGAATTGGACGTAGAAGCCGATTCGAATACTTATGCTTCATTGGAACGGGTAAATTTAAGAACGGGATATAATAAGGAACATCTGACCAACATAGCTTCTTATCAGAAGTTCGCTCGTATTGCTGCTGTTATTGTTCCTTTGTTTTTATTTGCAGGAGGAATGTTCTACTATCTTTCTCTCCAAAACGAAATGATAGAAGTATCCGTTGCCTACGGAGAACAGAAACGCCTGATATTGCCGGACAGTTCGGAAGTATGGTTGAACGCGGGAAGTACCATTTTATACCCGGAAACTTTTGCCAAAGATAAACGCTTGGTCATGCTTGACGGTGAAGCTTATTTCTCTGTCAAAAAAGATACTGCATGTCCTTTTATAGTAGAAGCCTCCCAACTTTCGGTGAAAGTTCTTGGAACCAGATTCAACGTGAAAGCCTATCCTAATGATGAGAAAATAACAACTACCCTGACTAGCGGCAAGGTGGAAGTGAGTGTTCAAGCGCAACCTCCCCATATACTAAAGCCTAATGAACAACTTACATACGACAAAAAATCATCAGACATCCATATATCAGTGATAAATACGAATGATACCAACTGCTGGATGGTAGGGAAACTGGTCTTTACCAATGCCAGTGCCGGAGAAATATTCCGAACCTTGGAAAGGCACTATAACACCACGATTGATAATACAGCAAATATCCCTACATCGAAACGATATACAGTCAAGTTTCTGAAAGATGAAAGCCTGGATGAAATTCTGAATATATTGAAAGATATAATCGGATTTGATTATCAGCAGTATGAAAAGAAAATAGTAGTAACCCAACCATAAAAAGAAACAGCCTATGAATAAAAAGAACCGGGAAGCTGCTTGAGACCCTCTTCCCAGTTCTGAAATGTCTACCCTCATTCAACAAGTGACGTAAAATGAAGTATCAACATACAAATATAGAATAATGAATCGAATAAATACGAAGAAACGGGCAGCTAAGCTCGCCATTTTTTTATTTTTTACTTTTCTCTCTCTTACAACTGTTGCACAGAATAAAGAAAAAAAGATTACCATACAAAATAAAAATATCTCATTAAAAGAGGCTTTTGCACAAATAGAGACACAAACCGGATATAGCATCGCTTATGAACAATCGAAGCTGGATATCGAAAAGAAGCAATCTTTATCTCTCAAAAATGTAGCTGTCGACAAAGCTATGATCCAACTATTGAAAGGAACGGGATATGCATATAAAATAAAAGGATATCATATTATTATCTCTTTGCAGGATAACAAGCAAAGGCCCGCCAACAATGATACACAAAAGCTGACTCAAACCATAAGAGGAATCGTTGTTGATTCCAAAACCAATACACCGATAGAATATGCCTCCGTATGTATAACAGAAGATCCCTCACGGGGAGGTTCGACTGACGAACGGGGAAATTTCCGAATTAATAATGTCCCGGTAGGACGTTATAATATTCAGGCAACTTTCATGGGGTATCGCTCAAGTATCATCACCGAAGTATCTGTCACTTCATCCAAAGAAGTATTTGTAGAGATTCCCATGGATGAAAATGTGCAGGATTTGGCTGAAGTGCTTGTCAAACCGGAAATAAAAAAAGACCGGACTGTCAACCCGATGACCATCACAGGAGGACGTATGATTAGTATCGAAGAAGCGTCACGATTTGCCAATGGCTTTGACGATCCTGCACGGTTGAGTTCTGCATTTGCAGGAGTAGCGGGAGATGTTGGTACCAATGCGGTTGCCATTCGGGGAAACGCTCCACAATTTACCCAATGGAGACTGGAGGGAATTGAAATACCTAATCCTACCCATTTTGCCGATTTATCAGGCTTGGGGGGAGGATTCCTGTCTGGTTTGAGTACGCAAGTCATCGGCAACTCCGATTTCTACAACGGAGCTTTCCCCGCGGAATACAGCAATGCCTTATCAGGAGTTTTTGATATGCATCTGCGAAATGGTAATAATCAGAAGTACGAACACGCTTTTCAGGTTGGACTTATGGGGATAGATTTGGCTTCGGAAGGTCCTATCAATAAAAAGCGGGGAAGTTCCTACCTGGTTAATTACCGTTTTTCCACTACTTCACTGGCATCGGGCAATGACATTAACCTGAAATATCAGGATTTAGCCTTTAAACTGAATTTCCCCACACGTAAAGCCGGAACCTTCTCGATCTGGGGATTAGGATTGATCGACAGGAACAAGGCAGAGGCTTTGGATCGTTCCGAATGGGAAACAATGGGAGACCGATCGTCGGGATCTAACAAATTGGATAAACTGGCAGGCGGGTTAACTCATAAATATGTAATTAATGAAAATACCTATATCCGTTCTTCTCTATCTGCAACCTATTCTAAAGATCATTCACTAGTCGACTTACAGACTGACGATGGAACCATTGTCCAAGTGGGAGATATTCAAAACAGCAGATGGAATTTTGTGTTCAATTCTTATCTGAACAAGAAATTCAGTTCGAGGCACACCAATAGAACAGGGATTACCATTACGGAACTTAAATATGATCTTGATTATAAGGTCAGTCCTTCTTTTGGATTAAACCAACCCATGGAGCAGCTTTCGAGAGGTAGTGGAAAAAGTACAGTTCTTTCGGCGTATAGCAGTTCGGTAATCAATTTGAGCAATAACCTGACAACCAGTTTGGGAGTTACCGGACAATACTTTACTTTAAACAAGAACTGGTCGATAGAGCCGAGAGTCGCGCTCAAATGGGAAATAAATCCTGCACACTCTTTAGCAGTAGCTTACGGTTTGCATAGCCATAGGGAAAGGCTCGATTATTACTTTGTTGAACAGGTAATCAATGGTAAAAAGGAGTCAAACCGATACTTGGATTTTTCTAAAGCACATCATTTCGGATTTACTTATGACTGGAATATCAATCAGAGTCTGCATCTGAAAATAGAACCCTATTATCAACACCTGTTCCATATACCGGTGGAAAAGAATTCTTCTTTTTCGATTATTAATTACGAAGAATTCTATTTAGACCGGATCCTGACAAGCACCGGAACAGCGAAAAACTATGGAATAGATATAACATTGGAGCAGTACATGAAAAATGGTTTCTACTATATGATTACAGGTTCATTATTCAAGTCGAAGTATAGGGGAGGAGACCGTATCTGGCGAAATACAAGACTGGACAAAAGTTATTTAGTGAACTTGCTCGCCGGAAAAGAATGGATGGTCGGCAGGCTCAAACAAAATGTATTAAGTATAAACGGACGCCTGTTTTTTCAAGGAGGAGGACGCTATACTCCTGTGGATGAAGAAAAAAGCCAGGAAGAACGCGACATCGTTTTTGACGAAAGCAAGGCATATACCAAACGATTCAATCCTTCCATCAACGGTGATGTCTCTATCAGCTTCCGAATCAATAAGAAAAGAGTGTCTCATGAGTTCTCTCTAAAGATACTGAATGTAGGTATGCGCACCGGAATGCATTTCTATGAATACAATGAAAGAACAAGTGTAGTAGAAGAAAAAGACGGATCGGGATTGATCCCGAACATCAGCTACAAAATTTATTTCTAAAGAACTGAATAAGAAAAAGGTTTGTTCACACAATAGACTGACACCCAACAGACAACTGCTTTCAGTAATTATGGTATAACAATCTGTAATCTATATACTAACGAGCTCCCTGAATACCTGTATATTTGCTGCGTGGAATAATTTAGTTATTAACTATATGCGTATTATATTCAAGAAATTCAAAACACGTATGATTGTAGGATGTATATTAGCTGTAATAGCGTTGCTGGCTGTGTCAGTCATTGTTTTTATCAATCAACCCAGCTTCGGCAGAACTCCTCGCGGGGAACGGCTGGAGAGAGTCATGAAATCTCCTAATTATAGAAACGGAGAATTTAAAAACCTGCGCGAGACCCTATTGATGACTTCCGATAAGGGACGTTTTAGGGGAATCTGGGAGTTCATTTTCAAAAAGATAGATGGTCTGCGTCCCGAACAGGCCGTCAAAACAATAAAGACGGATTTACGAAAGATTGACCGTAATGAAGAAATATTGGTATGGTTCGGACATTCATCTTACCTGATTCAAACGGGGGGAAAGCGAATATTGGTTGATCCGGTATTCTGTATCGCTTCTCCCGTATCTTTTGTCAACAAGCCCTTCAAAGGTACGGAACTTTATACACCGGATGATATGCCGGAGATTGATTATCTGGTGATTAGTCACGATCATTGGGATCATTTGGATTACAACACGGTCAAAAAACTACAAGACCGGATTGGAGCAGTAATTTGCCCGTTGGGTGTCGGTGAACATTTTGAATACTGGGGATTCGATAAAGAGCGTATAGTAGAACTTGACTGGAATGAAGATGCACGTCTTGCTCCCGGTTTTATGATACATTGTTTGCCAGCCCGTCATTTCTCCGGCCGCGGACTTACTGCCAACCAATCACTTTGGGCTTCTTTCCTGTTGGAAGCTCCTTCACAAAAGATATACATTGGCGGAGACGGAGGATATGATACGCATTATGCGGAAATAGGCAACCGTTTCCCCGATATCGACCTTGCAATCCTTGAAAACGGGCAATATAACGAAGAGTGGAGCTTAATTCATCTCATGCCCCAATATATGGCACAGACAGCCAGAGACTTAAAAGCGAAGAAAGTCCTGACCGTACATCATTCTAAATATGCGTTAGCCAAACATCGCTGGGACGAGCCTTTGAAGAATGCAGAAGAGATGAAGAATAAGGACTCTTTGAATGTATTGATGCCTGTGATTGGTGAAATAGTAACCTTACAATGAAAGGAAGTTAAATATAGACTCATTAAGCATTATTCACACTGTAAGCAGTTTATTTCCAGAGGGAAATGATAACTTTGTGAAGAAATATTTCTCAACACAAATTTACTAAATCCTTTTCTTATGAAACAAATCTATTCTTTATTGGTAGTGTTAATGGTTTTGAGTCTACAGAGTTGCCAAAACAATTTGAGTCTTCCATCACCAGCCAGCCGGAATTATCAGCAAGATGTTGCGGTTTTAAATGATTTTGTGGATATTAGCAAGACTACCCATGAGTATTATGTCAATCCAAACAAAAAAAGTACTGCACTTTCTTATTTAACTAATACGGATGCGGAAGAATTTAACGCTGTAAATCCTGTTAATCTGAACAGTTTCAAGCAGAGCATTAGTCAGATAAACAGTTTGTCCGGACAATTGGCATCTTCTCATGGAGTAGATTACATTGTTATGATTACTGAAAGTGAAATTTATATCAGTCAGACAAAAAGTAACTCACCTGTCCACTTAAAGAAAAAATTATCCGATGACCGTATAAGCCGTTCTATAATAGCAACATGCAATATAACGGATTATAAGGAACAATTATATGTTAATTCGATCGATTGCATAGAAACAACAATAGAATTATATCCCCAATCTTATAAAAATGCCGCATGGGCATTTCTTGTCACTTGCAGAGTTGGACATGATGGTAATAAAGAATTGGCCAGCGTATTATTTTGTGGTGTAGGTTTTCATATCAATCCCAGTTTTGAGTGGTCTGCCGATCAAGGAAACGCTGTAGACTGGAATTTTGAAGTGATAAACACGAATGGAGATGCTCATATCGCAAACCTTAATTTCCTACATTAATGAAGAAATCCATTTTTATTGTTTTTGCAACTCTGATTCTTGCATCCGGTTGCGTTGAGAAAACTGGGTATTATTCTGATGGAGAAGAAGATACTATATCCTTAATATGTGATAATCCATGGGCAAGTGAGAAAATAGTCGATGATGAAGGCAACACACACTATACCGTATATAAATTGGAGAAAAACGGCACGTATATAAGAACGTTTAAAAGTATTGACACCGATGGAAAAGTGAATGAGAACAGTATCACCGGACGATGGAGTTTCTATGATCCGAGTTCCAAAACGATATACTTCGGCGATGACCATTATTGGGATATAGAGGAACTTACTACAAAAAAGTTTGCAGTTTATGACCGATGGGGAGAATATGGTCAGATACATATGTCAAGAGAATATCTGGAACTTACTCCTTTAAAATAGTTCTACAATAAGATAATCATCATAAAGCTGTCTGCCAATATGAAATAATTGTATTGACAGGCAGCTTTATGATAAAAGATCACGAACCTGTAATTTTGGTATAACATTCAGTAATATATATACTTGATAACCGAATCTATCTGATTAAATTTGCAGCGATAAAAAGTACAAAAATCAATTCTGATGGAATATCGTATATTAGGACGGACGGGACTTTCGGTTAGTGCTATTGCATTGGGTTGCGAAGGGCTCATGAATAAAAGTGAGGAGCAAGTATGCAAAGAAATTGCATTTGCGATCAGTAAAGGAATTAACTTTATAGATATTTACTCTTCTAATCCGGATTTGCGTAGCAATATCGGAACAGCTTTAACAGGGTATCGTGAACAGTTTATCATTCAGGGACATTTATGTTCTACGTGGGAGGATGGACAATATCTGCGTACCCGTGACATAGACAAGACAACTGCCGCATTTGACGAACAACTTCTCCGGCTGAAAACGGATTATCTGGATATCGGTATGATTCATTATGTAGATAGCGAGAGTGATTTTTATGAAGTGTTCAACGGTCCGGTTTTGCAACAGGCTTTTCGATGGAAAGAGGAGGGAAGAATACGCCATATCGGGTTGAGCAGTCATAATCCTACCGTTGCAAGACTGGCTGTGGAAAGCGGAAAGATTGACGTATTGATGTTTTCCATCAACCCTTGTTATGATTTGCAGCCTGCAAGTGAAAACGTGGATGACCTTTGGGCGGATGAGAACTATGCGCATTCCCTACACAACATAGCCCCGGAAAGGGAGAGGCTTTATGAACTTTGCGAACAGAGGGGAGTAGGAATCGATGTAATGAAAGTATATGGCGGAGGTGATTTGTTGAGCGAAGCCAATTCTCCTTTTGAAAAGGCTTTCACGCCCGTACAATGTATAGAATATGCGTTGACACGTCCTGGAGTGGCGGCGGTCATGATAGGTTGCAAAACTTGTGAAGAGATGCTGGCTGCTATAGACTGGTGTAATGCAACAAAAGAAGAAAAAGATTACGCCAGTGTGATGACAGGCATGGAAAAGTTTACATGGAAAGGTCACTGTATGTATTGCGGACACTGTGCCCCCTGCTCAGTAGGCATAGATATAGCAAGCATTAATAAATACTATAATCTGACCGTTGCTCAACAAGGGTTTGTGCCGGAGACTGTTCGTGAACATTATAAAGTACTCTCTCACCATGCATCAGAGTGTATCCGCTGCGGTAAATGTGAGAAGAATTGCCCTTTTGACGTTGACATTATCGGACATATGCAAAAGGCGACGGAACGTTTCGGATATTGAGATATAACTACTATAAATTGAAAATTAAAAAGTTTATGCTACGTACTATTAGACTTTCAGCCGCTATTGTGTGCTTTACGCTTATTACCCTGCTTTTTCTCGACTTCACGGGTACATTGCACACATGGTTCGGATGGTTGGCGAAAATTCAATTTCTGCCGGCTTTATTAGCCTTGAATATAGGTGTCGTATTGTTTTTAGTTGTGCTTACATTCCTGTTCGGGCGTATCTATTGCTCCGTTATCTGTCCGCTGGGAGTGTTTCAGGACATCGTTTCGTGGATATCCGGTAAGCAAAAGAAAAATCGATTCCGCTATTCACCGGCAATGAAGTGGTTGAGGTATGGCGTTTTAGGAGTGTTCATTATAATGATGGTTGCAGGGCTGAATTCTTTGGCCATCTTGCTGGCTCCGTATAGTGCTTATGGACGGATAGCTTCCAGCCTTTTCGCGCCGGTTTGGCAATGGGGAAACAACCTGTTGGCATACTTTGCCGAACGAATGGATAGTTATGCTTTTTATGAGGTAGATGTATGGATGAAGAGCCTTCCAACGCTGATTATTGCCGTTGTTACTCTCATTGTCCTTTTCATTCTGGCGTGGCGTAATGGACGGACGTATTGCAATACCATCTGTCCGGTGGGTACTGTATTGGGATTTATATCCAAATATGCGATATTCAAACCGGTGATTGATACTTCCAAATGCAATAGTTGCGGTTTATGTGCCCGTAATTGCAAAGCATCGTGTATCAATTCAAAAGCTCATGAAATTGATTATAGTCGTTGTGTGACTTGTATGGATTGCATCGGAAAGTGTAAGCATGGAGCCATCAAATACTCTCGACGGATACCAAAAAACGAAACAGCTACAAGCGAAGATATGAAAGCAAAGCCTGTCACTACCGAACAGATTGATAATGCCCGCCGTAGTTTCCTTTCAGCATCAGCTATCTTAGCGACAACTTCTGTCCTGAAAGCGCAGGAAAAGAAAGTGGACGGCGGGTTAGCCACTATTGAGGATAAGAAGATCCCGAACAGAGAAAATCCGATTTATCCTCCTGGTGCATTAAGCGCACGTAATTTCACTCAACATTGCACGTCCTGCCAATTATGTGTATCTGTTTGCCCCAACCAGGTGTTGCGTCCTTCAGACAATCTGATGACGTTGATGCAACCAGAAATGTCGTATGAACGCGGGTATTGCCGTCCCGAATGTACCAAGTGTTCGGAGGTTTGTCCGGCTGGTGCCATTCATTTGACCAGTCTTGCCGAGAAATCGGCTATTCAGATCGGACATGCCGTATGGATTAAAGAGAACTGTGTGCCTTTGACGGATGGAATGGAGTGTGGCAACTGTGCCCGCCATTGCCCGACAGGTGCCATACAAATGGTGGCTTCCGATCCTGACAAAGCGGATTCTCTGAAGATTCCGGTAGTGAATGTAGAAAAATGCATTGGTTGTGGAGCGTGTGAAAACCTTTGTCCATCCCGTCCTTTTAGCGCCATTTATGTGAGCGGACATCAGATGCACAGAATTATTTGATCTAAATCAGTATAAGATTATGGAAGAAAAAAATAAAAAAGATATAAATAGAAGAGATTTTATTAAGATTGTAGGTATCAGTGCAGCCACATCGACAGGTCTGCTATACGGATGCTCTTCAAAGGGGACTACTTCTTCAAGTAGCGCGACAGGAGAAGGAGAGGTGCCCACCGATAAAATGACTTACCGCACATCTCCAACCACCGGTGACCGTGTTTCGCTTTTGGGATATGGTTGTATGCGTTGGCCGCTCAAACCTGCTCCCGACGGTAATGGTGAGGTTATCGACCAGGATGCCGTCAATGGATTGATAGATTATGCAATCGCTCATGGAGTAAACTATTTCGATACATCTCCGGCGTATGTACAAGGATTTTCCGAAAAGGCAACAGGTATTGCATTGAGTCGCCATCCCCGTGATAAATATTACATCGCTACCAAATTGTCTAATTTCTCTCCTGATACGTGGTCTCGCGAAGCCTCGCTCAAGATGTACCACAAATCGTTTACGGAGCTACAAGTCGACTACATTGATTATATGTTGCTCCACGGCATCGGCATGGGAGGAATGGAAGCCCTTAAAGGACGATACCTGGATAACGGAATACTTGATTTTCTGGTTAAAGAGCGTGAAGCCGGACGTATCCGGAATCTCGGATTTTCTTACCATGGTGATATTGAGGTATATGATTATCTGCTCTCACGACACGATGAATTTAAATGGGATTTTGTACAAATACAACTCAATTATGTAGACTGGAAACATGCCAAAGAGACCAATACTCGAAATACGGATGCGGAATATCTCTATGGCGAACTGACCAAACGGGGGATTCCTGCCATCATTATGGAACCACTTTTGGGAGGACGTTTATCCAAGCTGAATGATAATCTGGTGGCACGGCTCAAACAACGTCGTCCGGAAAACAGTGTCGCTTCCTGGGCTTTCCGTTTTGCCGGTTCATTCCCGGATATTTTGACTGTATTAAGTGGTATGACTTACATGGAGCATCTGCAGGATAATCTTCGCACTTATTCTCCTTTGGAACCGTTGACAGAGGAGGAAAAAGAATTCCTCGAAGAAACGGCACAATTAATGCTGAAGTATCCTACTATCCCTTGCAACGACTGCAAATATTGTATGCCATGTCCGTATGGGCTGGATATACCTGCTGTATTATTACATTACAACCGTTGTGTCAATGAAGGTAATGTCGCCAGAAGCGGACAGGATGAAAATTATGCGAAAGCCCGACGCGCTTTTCTTGTCGGATATGACCGTAGCGTGCCCAAACTTCGACAGGCAAGTCATTGCATCGGTTGTAATCAGTGTGTGGCTCATTGCCCTCAAAACATTGATATTCCGAAAGAACTGCACCGGATAGACCTGTTTGTAGAACAATTGAAACAAGGTACTTTATAAAAGAAACGATGGAAGAATTAATCAATCTATTACATACGGGAGGATATTCCTGTACCATTGCCAACGAAGGAAAAATCCGCACTTTCACTCAACGCGGCGTAGCCGATCTCTATGATTTGCTAACACAGGAACCGGAATTCCTTAAAGGAGCTTTGATTGCCGATAAAGTGGTTGGTAAGGGAGCTGCCGCCTTGATGATTCTGGGTGGTATAAAGGAATTATATACGGATATTATCAGTACTAAGGCTTTGGAGCTATTCCAGAAATCAAATGTGAAAGTTGATTTTGCGCAGGAAGTTGCTTTTATCCGGAACCGCGATCGTACGGGAGTATGTCCTGTAGAAACAATGTGTAGCGAAGTGGAATCAGCAGAAGAAATATTACCGCTGATCCGCGATTTCCTGGAAAAAATCAGAAGTAGGAAGTAAAAAAAGAGATAACTGAAACACGAAATAAAGTATGAGAAGAAATACAGCCTGTTTATTCCTGTTCGGTAGTTTGCTTTCCCTCTCGGGAATGGCACAAACTAAGAGAGACAGTACACAGGTCGGAAGAAATTATGTGATTGATGAAGTTGTAGTCACCGGGACACGTAATGAGACAGATGTACGTCATCTTCCGATGACGATTTCCGTAGTCAGTAGACAACAGATTGAGAAAAGATATGAACCTTCTCTGTTGCCGTTATTGACGGAGCAGGTGCCGGGATTATTCACTACCAGTCGTGGCGTCATGGGGTACGGTGTATCCGGCGGAGCTGCGGGAGGCATGAGTCTGCGAGGTATCGGTGGTAGTCCGACAGCGGGATTATTGGTATTGATTGATGGTCATCCACAGTATATGGGGTTGATGGGACATCCGATAGCGGATGCTTACCAATCTATGATGGCGGAGAAAGTAGAAGTGTTACGAGGCCCTGCATCCGTGCTTTATGGTTCGAATGCAATGGGTGGAGTGATTAATATTGTCACCCGCAAGCAACAGGAAGAAGGCGTAAAGACAAATATGCAAGTGGGATACGGCTCATACAACACATTACAGACTGAATTTTCCAACCGTGTCAAAAAGGGACGTTTCAGTAGTGTCGTAACCGGCTCCTATAATCGTACGGACGGACATCGCCCCGATATGAAGTTCGAGCAATATGGTGGATATGCAAAATTAGGCTATGATATCAGCTCTTTCTGGAAGTTATGGGGAGATGTAAACGTGACTCACTTTAATGCTTCTAATCCGGGGACTATTCAAGTACCATTAATCGACAACGATTCACGCATCACTCGTGGAATGACTTCGTTTGCTTTAGAGAATCATTATGAGAAGACTTCGGGGGCTTTGAGCTTTTTCTATAACTGGGGACGGCATAAAATCAATGATGGTTACCAGATAGGAAAAGAACCGCAAAAGTCACACTTCAACTCCAAAGATAAGATGCTGGGGGTATCGTGGTATCAAAGTGCCACTCTCTTTACCGGCAACCGTTTGACCATAGGAATGGATTATCAGCACTTTGGAGGTGAATCGTGGAACAAGGTTATAGCTACAGGTGAACATACTCCGGGAGTAGACAAACAAATGGATGAATTTGCCGGATACGTTGATTTCCGTCAGGATATCAGCAGTTGGTTCTCACTGGACGCAGGTATTCGTGTAGACCATCATTCGCATGTAGGTACTGAATGGATTCCACAAGGTGGATTGGCCTTTCATTTACCGAAGAATGGGGAACTTAAAGCAATGGTTAGCAAAGGATACCGTAATCCGACAATTCGTGAAATGTATATGTTTCCTCCTGCCAATCCGGAACTAAAACCGGAGAAACTGATAAGTTACGAACTTTCATACTCACAACGTCTGTTGGAAGGCGCGTTATCCTACGGAGTCAACCTTTATTATATCAATGGGGATAATATGATTATGTCAAACGGTTTGGTTCCTCCATTGAATATTAATTCCGGCGAAATAGAAAACTGGGGTATGGAAACCAACATTGGTTATCGCATAAATTCACATTGGAATGTCAATGCCAATTATAGCTGGCTTCACATGGAAAATCCTGTTCTTGCTGCTCCCGAACATAAATTGTATGCAGGTCTCGATTATACTTTCGGACGTTGGAGTGTATCAACGGGTATACAATATGTGAAGGGACTTTATACTTCTGTAATATTAAACAACGAACAACAAGATAGTTTTGTCTTATGGAACCTTCGGGGAAATTATCGTCTCTGTCGTTTCGCTAATCTTTTTGTGAAAGGAGAAAATCTGCTGGCGCAACGCTATGAAATAAATGCAGGTTATCCCATGCCTAAAGCCACGTTTATGGGTGGTATTAATTTGAACTTTTAAATAATAAAACGAATATGGAATCGACTACTGTAAAACTCTATTCGCTGAACTACAGCGATGTGAAAACTTATTTGGCAGCCTTGTTATTCATCATTGGCAACATTCTTTTTCCCCAATTTTTTCATCTCATACCTCAAGGAGGAATAACCTGGTTGCCTATTTATTTCTTCACGCTGATCGGAGCTGCCAAGTATGGTTGGAAGGTGGGGCTGTTGACCGCTGTTCTTTCACCTATTATCAACTCCTTGCTCTTTGGTATGCCAATGCCGGTCGTATTGCCTGCAATTTTATTAAAATCGGTATTACTCGCCATTGCCGCCGGTTGGGCTACACAACACTTCGGACGTGTTTCCATACCGGTATTGGTTGGCGTGGTACTTACTTATCAAGTTGTAGGAACATTGGGAGAGTGGATATATATAGGTAATTTCTACAATGCCATTCAGGATTTCCGTATTGGAATTCCCGGAATGTGTCTGCAAGTATTCGGAGGTTATTTATTCATTCGATATTTGATTCGCAAATAACATCCTGGTTAATAATCACTTTTCCAAGAAGAAAATATAATCCTTAAAGAAAAAAGTTCTCCTCTGTTATAGATATTATAATGGAGGAGAACTTTTTAAAATAGAACTTATCTATTCGCTTTTTATTGATCAATCTTCTTCGTCAGCTTCCAGATCAACAGTGGGATTTCCTCCTTCTTTTGCATATCTGCTCGGACTCATTTTATAGTATTTTTTGAATACTTCCCGGAAATATTTAGTATCAGAAAATCCAACCATGTCTGAAATTTCATTGATAGCATATCCGCCCTCTTTCAACAACTGTGTAGCACGTTTCAAACGCATCACCCGGATAAATTCAGTCGGAGACTGTCCTGTCAACGCTTTCAACTTACAATAAAAACTGGTACGGCTCATGCCGCTTGATTCGCAAAGTATATCAACAGAAAATTCCGGATTATTTATATTCTCGTCCACAATTTTCTTTGCATTTGATATAAACTTCCAATCAAGACTGCTGGTACCGTTTGCAGACGGAACCATTGATTTCACTTCTATATCCAGATTAGCATATCTCATACGCAACAGCTCCCGATTTGCCAATAAATTGGCGATATTCGCCCGTAATATTTTCACGCTGAAAGGTTTGATGAGATATTCGTCCGCGCCAATCGACAGTCCATCCAGAATATTGTTTTCCTCCCCTAAAGCTGTGAGCAACAACACAGGAATATGTGAAATCTCAATATCACTTTTGATAGCAACACACAATTCATCTCCCCGCATTTCCGGCATCATGATATCAGAAAGAACCAGTTCCGGCCAAAATTCTTTGATAATAATCAATGCTTCCTTTCCATTAGCGCAAGCTTGTACATTATATATAGAAGATAATGAGCTGACCAGATAAGAGCGTAACTCATCATTGTCTTCTACAACAAGAATCCGTCGCAAATTCGGATCATCTATCGTAACGGTTGTCTTTGCCGGAACATTCGGAGCGGGCAGTACAGGAGCCAACGCTTCAAACTTAGAGGGTGCTTCATCACTGATACTTTCAGAGTTCTTATTCTTTTTCGGAAAAACAATTTTGATTGTCGTACCTTGATGCTCAACACTCTCTACACTAATTTTACCTCCATGAAGGCTGACCAGTTTTCCTACCAACATCAATCCGATACCACTACCCGTCACTTTAGAGTTAATGGCATTGCTGGCACGGAAATGAAGTTTAAACAACTTACTTTGTTCACTGGCAGGAATACCTATACCGGTATCCTTGATTATCACTTTCCATGAATCGTTCGTATCGGATACGGAAATGCTGACCTTTCCATTTTCCGGAGTATATTTTAGCGAGTTCGATATTATATTCTTCAAAATAGAATCCATCTTCTCCTTATCAAACGATACATTCATATAGCTGAAAGTACTCTCATATGTATATTCAATACGCCTAATGGCCGCATAAGAAGAGAATGAATCATATATTTCATTCATATAGGTATTCAATTCATATTCGGAAACACTCATTTTAGAGGAATATACATCTGTTCGCTCAAAATTAATCAGATTGCTGACCAGTCGTAAAAGAACTTCCACATTCCTTAATGCAATGTTCGTACGGGTTATTCCATTGTCGGTAAGCGTCTCTTCTTCCAATAATTCCTCCAAAGGTGCTTTTATTAAAGTTAATGGAGTACGTATATCATGGGCCGTATTGATGAAGAACTGCGTTTTTTCATCAGATATATTCTTTTGCTTTCTTAGATTTATCACACGCAGAATGAAATAAAATCCCCCGATTACCAACAGGATATAACACAGGATAGCCCACCAACTCGACCAATAAGGTTGTGTGATGATAATTTTCATAGTACGTTCCTGAAAAACAATGTCATGTTCTTCTCCAGATACTGCACGCACATGAAGGGTATATTTACCCGGAGGCAAATTGGTGAAACGAATCAAATTATTTGCTCCCGGTTGGGTCCATTTCTCATAAAACCCTTCTAATTTCCATGAATATAATGCACTTCCGGGAGAATCATAATTGATTGTAGAAACTTCAAATGAAAACGTATTTTCATCATATGCCAGCTCTAATACATCTGTCCTATCAATACTCTTCTGTAAAGGGGAATCCTTGACACCCGGATAAACAGGTTGATAAGACAGATGAAAGTCGCTAAATACCAACCTGGAGAACTTATAATCCGGGAATTTCACATTCATCGGAAGTTCAATTGCTCCATCCGTACTACCGAATACAAAGTTTTTATTTTTACGCACCGTTCCTGCTGCTGCGTTAAAGTATGCAGGCAACAAGCCTTCTCCTCTGGTCCAATTACGAAATATCTTTTCTTTAGTATAAAAACAGGTTATTCCGTTCTCCGTACTCATCATTATACGTCCATCCACTTCCGGCAATATTGTAAATATTCTGTTTGAAACTAAAGCAGAATTATCAGAAAAATAATGTTCGAAAGTCATATTTTGAGGATTATAGATAAATACTCCCATACCATTTGTCCCGATATATAACAGCCCATTATCTGCCTGATAAAGCGTATTAATATAAGTAATGCCTATCTCCATTTCAATATACTGATATTCACCAGTATTTCGATTCAATAAATACACCCCAATAGCAGTTCCGATCCACATATTATCTTTGTCTTTTTCAACAATTGATGTAATGGAATTCAATCCCGGATATAAACGTGCATTGTTAGTCTCCAGATCAAAACATTTTAGATTATAATAGCCTCCCGACCAGATATACCCTCTCGAATCTTTAACTATATCACGAATATATTTATCCGGACGCATATTGACATGAGAAAGAAGGTAAGGAGAAAAATATTCAACTGATAGAGTTTTTTTGTTTATTTTATAAATACCGGAAGTATATCCTCCTGCCCATATAACACCAGGAGACACTTCACATAGAGTAATAAAAATATGATTCTTGTCCTTTAGTTGATGATTAAAAGAGCTTAGAAATGAATGCCACTGACCTGTTTTTGAATTATAAAGACTAATACCATTACTAGTTCCAAACCACAGATCACCTTCATGATCTTCGATAACCGCTTGTACCTGATCATTGATTAATGATTGTGCATTACCCATAGCATGTTTCATCCAATGATAATTTTCATAGCGATTATCAATCACCGTAATTCCTGTAGGATAGTTGGCAAGCCATATCCGCTTTTCTTCATCTACAAAAACATCATTGATATTATTTCCATTCATTTCATTATAACTCTGATAATTGGCAATAATGTAATCTTCCAGTTCACAGGTATTTACATTAATTTTATACACTCCCATTCCTTCCGTCGCAATCAATAACTCTGTTTCATTCAATGGGCTGATACGAGCTATGTTTACATCACTAAGATCAGCGTCCGGACGTATAATTTCCTGTGTATTCATATCGTACACAAAAACTCCTCTTTCAAATGAACCAATGAACAATCTTTTTGATTGCCGGTGGAAATACAGTTCGCTCACCTGTGCATGAAAATAGTCCAGTGTTTCAACAGGCATAGCCTCTAAAACACCATTTTCCAGTTTGACATATCGTACGCCCGTCTCCGTTGCTATAAAGAAATGGTGCTCATCTACTTGTTCTATTGCCGTAATGCTACTGTGTAACACATTGGGAAATTGAACTACATGAGCGTCTTTCATATTATACAGTAATACAGTGTCTTTACGACATAACCAGATATTATTATTGCGGTCCAGATAACCACAACTTATTGCTTCAGAGGTATCCGGTAATTTATATACCATTTTGAAATCGTCTCTGTCGGTTTCATATTGAAAGATTCGTCCTTGTTTGCCAACCACCCATATACCGATATGTGGTTCTGTATATAACCATCCCAAGCGTATGGGAGCATCCAAAGTAGTGCCTTCTTTATTTAATTTATAGTGTTTTATATCTTTACCGTTGTAACGGTCCATGCCTTCATTCGTAAGAAACCACATATAGCCTTGGGCATCTTTCTGAATATTGAATATCCGGCGGTTACTCAAACCATCTTCTATTCCTATGTATTTGTATGTCTGTGCTGTAACCCAAATCGGAAAAAAGAGGAGGATGTATATAATGTATCTCATATAAACAGTTGTTTTTAAACTACTTCTAACAATCATATAAATATAACAGTTAACGAAACTAGACAAAAGCAATGAAAAATGCAAAGAAATAGAAGAGATTCTCCGATAAAACATTCATTTAGAAACATTTTTATTTCCAAAATTGATTATTTACATCGAGAAGTTGATTTATTTGAAAGTATTCTTTGATCATGTGTCATAATTAGCACATGTTTTGTTTTTGTTAATTTAATGAATCGGATCAGAATCCAGTTTCTTCTTGTAAACCCATATACTTATTATAAAATAAATAAGTACTTGTATCCAAAGGGTTATATATTCCGGTCTGATATCCGCCATACTGGCTCCCATAGAATTCAATTTCACAAAGGCAAGTGTGCCCGGTGCAGCCGGAAGAATGTAATGTGCAACTTTCCAATACCAAGGCATTAGTTCCATCGGATAGGAAACTCCGGAAAGAAAGATTAATCCTACAGAGAAGAAGGCGATCATGAGTAGGGGAGCTTCTGAATCCGTAAAATACCTGGAAGCTGCCAATCCTAGAAAAGAGGTCGCCATCAGATATGGAATCAATAATAGTACAATGTATAATCCGTTTCCAATATTAGGAATGCTGAAAAAGTGGGGGAGCAGACCTAATAGAAAGAAAGCAAAAATAGCATAAAGAGCACAGTATACGGATGTTTTTCCCGCCACTATACGAATGGCAACTCCCCAGCCATATCCAAAAGGAGAGTAAACGCGGATTCCTCTGCTACTGTGCTCTTCTCCAGTCAGCATACCAATAACCATCAATAAAGTTTGGAAGATTATAATCATCATAACTGCGGGAATAAGATAAGAACCATAGCCTTCCGTGTAATTGTAAAGTGCAGTTCCTTCTACATTGATCGGTTTTGCCATAGCTACGGCAAGCAACCCTTGTGGTGGAAGAAATACCGCTTCATCCAGCCTGTATTTGTCATTAATAGCTAGCATGACACGTGATGAAGCCCCCTGCAAAGCTTCGAAATACAAGAAAGCATCAGTAGTCGCATAAAGGGAAAATACGGCTTCATCTCCCCGGAACACTCGCTTCTCAAAATCATGAGGCAAATAGAGAATTCCCTGTACTTTGCCTTCTTTCATCCATTCTTTTGCTTCGTGATAGTCCATCGCCTGGCTATAAATCTCTGCTTGGGGAGTAGCATCCAGCCAACGGATAAAATCACGACTCAATTCGCTATGCGAATTATCGACTACGGCAACAGGAACATCGGTTACAATATTCGGTGCATACATGTAATTGTAGAGTAATCCGTAGACAAAGATTCCTCCCATCAACACAAGCAGAACAGCATAACTGGTACTGATAGCTAGAAATTCACGACGAATGATGAATGATAACTGTTGTAACTTACTTAATGTTTTCATACTTATGACTTTCTATAGCTCGTTTTAAATGGGGAAGCAACAATAGGGCCAGCAACGGAAAGATACAAAGTATCACAGCCGATGGCCAAAGATGAATAAAACCACCGCCTCCATAAAGCATGGTTTGCATCATCTCCGTAAAATGGCGGACGGGAAACAAGTAGGAAGCATCCCTCACCAAAGGATACATATTGGGAACCGGAAAGGTCACCCCGGACAAGGTAGCTCCCAAAGAACCTACCATAGAGACTACGCTTATCACCAGTGAAATTGCCGGAAACAGCGAAAATAAAAACAGCCCTAAAGCCTGTGTCGCAATGATGAAAAGCACAGTCATAATATTCATTAACCACCAACTCCCCTGGAAAGGAATATGCAAGATACCGAACATAACATAATTAGCTAACCACCCTATCAGAATATATATAATGGTATAAGGCAATAACTTGCCCAAAACAGCAGTTACTATATTGCCTTTAGCAGTCGTCAACCAAGCATTTGCTGTACGGAATTTAATTTCAATGCCGACCGTATAAACAGTAATCAACAAGATCAAGACTTGAAACAAAACAAAGAAAAAGGGCTGACTCAAATATACCGAATAATCCAAACTTGGATTATATATCGGATGGTTATTAGCCTGCACTGGCAATAAAAAGGTGGTAATCTGATTCTGTTCTACTCCGAGAGCCACGGCTTGCATCACCACAGGGGAAAGAGCCACCGGAGCTAATGATGTTTCGAATGCCGCCATCAACTCACCGCCTACCGACAATAATGCATAGTGATAATAGTAGGAGAGTGTTGCATCCTTTCCGGTGATAGCATCTTGCTCAAATTGGGGAGGTATGGAAAGATAACCATAAATCTCTTTCTTTTGTACAGATTCACGGGCAGCCGCTTCATTTGCAAAATGCTTTGTCACTTTAAAAGTCGGTACAGCCGAGATATTCCTGGCAATAGCCCGGGAAGTAGCAGTGTTATCCTGATCGACAATACCGATAGGAATATTTTCCATCTGTCCGTTGCCAAAAATAGTAGCCATAAAGAAAAGGGTGAACAACGGCAAGACAATGCAGACGCCAAAATAAAGGCGCCGTGAAGTCATTCGCTGCCACTCTCTTAACAATACGGAACGAAAAGGGGAATATGTTTGCGATTCATCCATTCTCTGGTTTATTTGATGTCAATTAGTCTAAAGTCAATAACACGGACATACCGGGACGCAAGCCATCTACTTTTTGGGTCGGACGCGCATGAATCTCAAATGTACGTAGGTCATAACTTCCGGTCTGCTTGGTTGATTTCCAGGTAGCAAAACTACCTAACGGACTTATATAATAGATTTTGAACTCTATATTTTCTTTACCGATGGCAGGTACATCTGCTACGAATGTTCCGTCCATTTTAAACTGTGGCATCAGATCTTCCCGTACGTTAAGAACGACATGTATATCATCCATAACCACCAAGTTCATAATGGGAGTTCCCGGCGCAACCAATTCTCCGCGTTTAGGAAAGATCGTTGCTATTTGTCCGCTTTCCGGAGCTGTCAATCGGGAGTCGACCAGCAAGGCCGAAACTTCTTCCACCGTGCTTCGCGCAGCATCCACCATACTGGCAGCTGATGCTTTATCTTCTTTCTGTGCACCATCTACAGCCATCTGATACTGTTCATATGCGGCGCGTTCGGCTGCTACAGCCGCTTTATACATCGCTTCCACTTCATCCTTCCTTTGAGAAGTGACAACACTGTCCTTATATAAAGTGAGAATACGGTTATAAGTTGTTTGAGCGAGGGTAAGATCACTCTTCGTTTTATTCCATAACTGCAATGCGGTAGCCACAATCTGACGACGGGTTCCGGCATCTATTTTCTTGTTCTGCTGTACTGCTACTTGTTCCAATGCATTCACTTGTTGATACTTGGCATGTACTTCAGGGCTATTAATAACGACAAGAGTATCGCCCTGGTGTACCCAATCACCCTCCTGAACGAAAAAAGTATCGATACGACCGGGAAGTTTTCCACTGATACGGATTTCTGTTGCTTCAGCCTGCCCTTGCAGGACCAGCGACTGTTTATGCATTAATATAACTCCCAGGCCGGTGAAAATACCGACAGCCAGAAGAATGATGACAAAAGCCCATGATAGGGTTTTACTAGTTGGTTTCATTGTTTGTTACGGTTTAGGTTGATAGTTTGCAAATTGTTCTGGTGTGCCACAAAGCGAGAGCAGATTCATAAGTGCCACATCATATTCATAATACGCTGCCAAGCGAGCTACTTTTACACTGGCAAGCATGGTTTCAGCATCAATAACTTCAGTAGAAGTTGCCATTCCTTCTGTGAAAGATTTCTTTCGGATACGAACCAGTTCTTCGCTTAAAGCAATTGTGGCATTTAAAGCTTTTACATTATCCTGTGCCTTTTCCAATTGCGTATAAAGCTTATCTACACCAACAGCCAAATCATCACGAGCCTTCATCTGCCCTAAAGCCAGTGTTTGTTCCGTCAATTTCGATTGCCGTACTTTCTTCTCACGATCCAGTCCGTCAAAGAGATTCCATGTAAAGCCAATACCTACCATGGTACGTGGCAACAAATTACTCTGAATACCGTGCGAATACAAGGTCTGTTTTCCGAAAAGGGCTATATTCGGCAGATATCCGCTTTGAGCAATCCGTACTTCCTGTTTGGCAATATGTTGTTGTAACTGTAATTGGTTGAGTGTATAGTTACCGCTGTTTACAGAAAGATCAAAAAGCATTTTAGGCGGTAGTGAATCATTCATAAAAAGTGGAGAGGTAGGAATGATATTGCTATCTGTATCCTTTTTATTCAGCAAAACTTTTAAAGCACTTTGCACTACTGTTTCTTCTTTCCGCGCAGCTTCCAATGCACGTTTGGCTTCGTCCATATTTACTTGGGCAAAAAGCCTGCCTGCTTTGTCAATCATTCCTGCCGCTTCTAATTTCAAGGCATTTTCATAATGTTTCTTCAATCCATTATAAGTTTCTTCACGAACAGTCACTATTTGTTGTGCCAGCCGAAGCCCATAATAACTTTCAACCAACAGGGTTTGCTGGTTAGCCGATACCTGTGCCCGGCTTTCTCGTGCTAAATCGACCATCGTTCTTCCGATATTGGTAGCACGAAAACGCTTACCACCAGAAAAGAGTACCCACTCGGCTGATAAATCAACAGTTGTCAAATTTCTTGGAGTCAAAGGAAATATAAGGGTATTTGCCCCAATTTGATCTAGTATAGACGAAATGATCTGGTCATCCGGAATAATGGAATGTACAAAGTCTTTAGCTGGATCAGTAAACTGCGACAAAGGCTGTTTGACTTCGATCTTCTCCGACATGTGTACAAACGCACCTGTAGACTGAAGACTGGGATACCAGAAAGCATTCAACTTATCACGTTCAGCCTTCGCAATCTCAATACTCTTATCTGCTATTTTCAGACTTTGATTTCCTTGATTCAACAGATGCAGTGATTCTTCGAAACTTAATGCTGTCTGTGCATTTATCTGACCGATGGAAAAACACAAAGTCAATAGTATACAAAGTCGCTTATTTTTTTTCATACTGGTTAGGTTATATCTGAATTTGAGATATTCTAACAGATGAAAAGAGAGGTTTGTTCATTAGAAAAAATATATCAATACAACAAAAGAGGGTTTCAATACTCTTTTATAAGATATTCTATTTTTAAATGAAAAGCTCCGTTCCTTTAGAAGGAAGCTACCCAACAGTTCATAAAGCATCTATTTGTTTCTAAATCTTATTTATTTTGCTAGAGACTAAAACTATCACTTTTTTCTTGCATTAAAATTTCTACGATTTTATTTGAGATATAAAAATTATGTTTACCTTTGCATCACCATTTCACAAGATACTTTGAATCGAGCAATGTAGTAAATATGCGGTAATAGCTCAGTTGGTAGAGCGGCGGCTTCCCAAGCCGCAGGTCGCGAGTTCGAGCCTCGTTTACCGCTCTTTTGAAAATCAGGTGGTTATCATAAATAAACTGCCTGTTTTTTTATTTCCCCCTTTTTCTATGGTTTTATCTCGAAGTAAACCTAACTAAACATTTATAGAATAAACCTAATCAAATAACCAATATGGCTAAGAAAATAGAGAAATATCTCCCCGTAGATTACAGTGACAGTTTTTCCATAGAAGTTACAGAAAACTATCTGTCTCCTAAAGATATTATTTTAAAAGTCTTTGCTCATAACCCCGCTTGGCTCCAAATGTTGTATGCAATAAGGGCCTGTTTAGTTAAACCCTTCGGTATAGAAACTAAAGCTATTGAAAGTGAAGAACTTATTATAGAGGAAGACAAGCAAGAAGCCATTCTAAAAAAAGACGATAAACATTTACTGTTTTATGTTGATATTTTCATTACACCATTGGAAACAGGAAAACAAATAATTGAGGTTACCACACTAGTAAAATACCATAATCGGGTAGGAAAAGCTTATTTCTTTTGTATAAAACCTTTTCATCGGGTCATAGTGCCTTTAGTTCTCAAAAAGGCACTATACTGAACAAGCATGGTCGCGGATGCAATTATATAACGAATATGAAAAATGAGATATGTACTAAGAAGCACATGACTTTAGAAAATTAATGCATGAAGAATAGGGCAGTTCATGCATTTTTCGTATTTTTGCAACCTGTTTTAACACTCAAGAAAACTTTAAATAGAAAAATATAATGGCAAAAGAACTGAAAGACCTTACCAAACGTAGTGAAAACTACTCACAGTGGTATAACGATTTGGTGGTAAAAGCTGATTTGGCAGAACAATCTGCCGTGCGCGGATGTATGGTGATTAAGCCTTACGGATACGCTATCTGGGAGAAAATGCAACGTCAATTGGACGACATGTTCAAAGAAACAGGACACGTAAATGCATATTTCCCGCTATTAATCCCGAAATCATTCTTAAGCCGCGAAGCAGAACACGTAGAAGGGTTTGCGAAAGAGTGTGCCGTAGTAACACATTACCGCTTGAAGAATGCAGAAGACGGTTCAGGAGTTGTAGTAGATCCTGCAGCTAAATTGGAAGAGGAATTAATTATCCGTCCGACATCAGAAACAATCATCTGGAATACTTATAAGAACTGGATTCAGTCATACCGTGACCTGCCTATTCTCTGCAACCAATGGGCTAACGTTTTCCGTTGGGAAATGCGTACCCGTCTTTTCCTGCGTACTGCCGAATTCCTGTGGCAAGAGGGCCATACCGCTCATGCTACCCGCGAAGAAGCAGAGGAAGAAGCAATCAGAATGTTGAATGTATATGGTGAATTTGCAGAAAAATATATGGCCGTTCCTGTTGTAAAGGGAGTGAAATCAGCCAATGAACGTTTTGCAGGCGCACTTGACACTTACACAATAGAAGCCATGATGCAGGACGGAAAAGCATTGCAAAGTGGTACTTCCCACTTCTTGGGACAAAACTTTGCAAAGGCATTTGATGTTCAGTTCGTTAATAAAGAAAATAAGATGGAGTACGTTTGGGCTACTTCATGGGGTGTTTCTACTCGTTTGATGGGTGCATTGATTATGACTCACTCGGATGACAACGGCTTGGTATTACCTCCACATTTGGCTCCGATTCAGGTAGTGATCGTTCCTATCTATAAGAATGACGAACAACTGAAACAAATCAATGCTAAAGTAGAAGGCATTGTAGCTAAGTTGAAAGCATTGGGTATCTCTGTGAAATATGATAATGCAGATAACAAACGTCCGGGCTTCAAATTCGCTGATTATGAATTGAAAGGTGTACCTGTTCGTTTGGTTATGGGTGGTCGTGATCTTGAAAATAACACTATGGAAGTGATGCGCCGTGATACACTGGAAAAAGAAACGATTACTTGTGAAGGCATTGAAACGTATGTTCAGAACTTGCTTGAAGAAATGCAGGCTAATATCTACAAGAAAGCATTGGACTACCGCAACTCCAAGATTACAACAGTAGACACCTACGACGAATTTAAAGAAAAAATCGAAAAAGGTGGATTTATTCTGGCTCATTGGGATGGAACTACTGAAACAGAAGAAAAGATTAAGGAAGAAACCAAAGCAACCATTCGTTGTATTCCGTTCGAGTCATTTGTTCCGGGAGATAAAGAACCGGGTAAATGTATGGTAACAGGTAAACCATCTGCTTGCCGCGTGATATTTGCACGTTCTTATTAAATAGAATCCGCGCGTAATTATAAAAAGGATGGGAACGATTCAATCGCTTTCATCCTTTTCTTTTTTCCTTCCATATTATATAATTTGTTGCCTGTCCTAATAGTTCATTGGACATTCAATAGTTATTTTCAAACTCTTTTTTCAATCCATTTCAGTTTTATTTCAGAAATATCCCTTTTCTTTGTAGTATGCAAAAAAGAAAGGAGACAAAATTATGAAGATATTGATTGTAGAAGACGAACCCTCTTTGAGAGAACTGATTCAATGTTCACTTGAAAAAGAACGTTACGTTGTGGAAACAGCCGGTGACTTTAATTCTGCTATACGCAAAATTGAAGATTACGACTATGATTGTATCTTATTGGACATCATGCTACCAGACGGAAGCGGACTCGATCTTCTTGAACGACTGAAAGCTCTCCATAAGCGAGAGAACGTAATTATTATTTCCGCAAAGGACTCCTTGGAAGACAAAGTTTTAGGTTTAGAACTGGGGGCAGACGATTATTTACCGAAGCCATTTCATTTGGTTGAACTAAACGCACGAATTAAAAGCGTGATTCGTCGCCATCAGCATGACGGAGAGATTGATATCCGCCAAGGCAATGTACGGATAGAGCCGGATAAATATCGTGTATTTGTCAACGATCAAGAAGTGGAGCTAAATAGAAAAGAGTATGACATCCTGTTATATTTTATCAATCGTCCCGGAAGATTAATCAATAAAAACACTTTGGCCGAGTCAGTATGGGGAGACCATATCGATCAGGTCGATAATTTTGACTTCATATATGCGCAGATTAAAAATCTTCGCAAAAAGCTCAAGGATTCGGGTGCAAATATTGAAATCAAAGCAGTCTATGGATTTGGGTATAAAATGGTAGTAGAATAAAAAAGAAAGAGATTATTGTCCATGAAATTAATATATTACATCATTCTTCGTATTACACTTGCTTTGACCCTGATATTAACAGTCTGGGCTATCTTTTTTTATGTTACGATGATCGATGAAGTCAACGATGAAATGGATGACGCTCTGGAAGATTATTCGGAAACCATTATTGTCCGGGCATTAGCAGGAGAGGAGTTGCCTTCTAAAACCAATGGCTCCAACAATCAATATTACATGATGGAAGTAAGCAAAGAGTATGCGGAAAGCCGGGAGGATATTCAGTATAAAGACTCTATGGTATATATTGAAGAAAAAGGGGAAACCGAACCGGCACGTATTCTTACTACTATCTTTAAAGACGATGAAGGGCGATACCACGAACTGACAGTATCGACACCCAGCATTGAAAAAGATGATTTGAGAGATGCCATCCAAGTATGGATTATATTTTTGTATGTAGCTCTGTTATTCTGCATTATTGTCATTTCCGTATGGGTGTTCTATCGGAATATGCGACCACTCTATGTACTTCTTCATTGGCTGGATGGTTATCAAACAGGAAAAAAAAATAAGCCGTTGAGTAACGAAACCCAGATCACGGAGTTCCGAAAATTAAATGAGGCTGCAATTCGTTATGTAGAACGTACGGAGCAGATGTTCGAACAACAAAAACAATTTATCGGAAATGCTTCACATGAAATACAAACTCCACTTGCTATCTGCCGCAACCGATTGGAAATGTTGATGGAAGATGATTCGTTATCAGAAAAACAACTGGAAGAGCTGATGAAAACCCATCAGACTTTAGAATACATCACTAAATTAAATAAATCTCTACTATTGCTTACCAAAATTGACAATGGCCAGTTTACGGATACCAAGCAATTGGAACTAAATGGACTTCTCAAACAGTATCTGCAAGATTACGAAGAAGTTTACGATTATCGTAACATAGAAGCGACTATCGATGAACAAGACATTTTCAATGTGACAATGAACGAATCTTTGGCTGTTGCTTTACTCACGAATCTCCTAAAAAATGCATTTGTACATAACATAGACGGGGGACATATCCGAATCACTGTCACCAAAAACAGCATTACTTTCCGAAATTCGGGAGTAGAAAATCCGTTGGAAAGGGAACATATCTTCGAACGTTTCTATCAAGGAACTAAAAAGGAAGGATCTACAGGTTTGGGGTTAGCAATAGCCGATTCTATCTGTCGTCTGCAACACTTGAATATAAGATATTACTTCGAACAGAAAGAGCACTGCTTCGAAATCTCCAGACAATAATTTTTATTCAGAAAACACAAAGGACACGGAATAAAAGTGAATAACCTATCGGTAATCATCATCCGAGCCACCAGGTATATTCATTTAACTTATTTCTCCGTGTCCTCTGCGTCTTTTATGGTGAGTAATTATCGGGATCGTATTTCTCTCCTCATAAACATGATATAAGAGATAGCAAAGCAGATGACTGTTGCTGCAATCAGTCCCGTCAGTTGCGGCCATACGACTAAAAGACTTTGTCCCAACGGAAGCGGACTAGGAATAGCTCCCTGCACCTGTTCCATAGTCAATGGTCCCAAACTTCTAACAGAAGGCATCAATAATGTAGTAGTAGCTTCATTAAACAATTCACTCGGAGCCAAACGCATCAACCCTAAAATAAACTTCTGATAACTGATAATCTGATAAGGCGACGCCATCTGTGACGGACTCAAACCTTTTGCCACCAAATTAACAATCATGGTATAAAATACGCTAAAGAACAACCAAACAGCCACCGATGCCAATGCAGAAGTCGCCGCCTGACGAAAACGGAGTGAAAACAAAATAGCTAAATTCAGCCAAAATGCTACATAAAAGATACTGGTTATGATGAAGAAAACAATTCTCCAAAACTCTTCTGCTGTAGGAGGAATGCCAATGGCAATCAATCCACAGCCCATTACCAAAAAGCCCAATACAAACAGCATAATGCCTATTACAATTAGAGCTGCCACAAACTTCGCGTTGATAATGCAATCGCGATGAATAGGCTGGGATAGCATACGGCTCAATGTTCCTTTATTTTGTTCGGAGTTGACAGCATCAAATCCCAAAGCGATTCCCAATAAAGGTCCTAAGAAGTTAATAAACAGAACAAAAGAGGGAAGAGTCCCATCTGAAACTGTAAACAACTTCAGGAAAAGAAACGAACCGTCCGGGTCATTAGGCTTGATAGCTTCACCAATATTTGTGAGTGCCGTATATAACGACCCCATGCAGGTAAGCGCTATAATACCTATTAATATAATGAAACGCCAACTTTTGACATGGTCGGAAATTTCCTTGTTGACGATAACCCAAAAAGGATGATTGACTTTATTCATGTCTTTCTCCTCCTTCCTCAAAATAATGGTTATAAATATCAGACAATTCCTGTTTCTTATCTTTCAGTTCTGCCATATCGATCAACGCAAGTAATTGGCCATTACTAAACAAACCAACCCGGTCGCACACTTTCTGTACTTGATCCAAGTGATGGGAAGAGAAAAGTACAGTCAACCCCTCTTCTTTACTCAACCAGCGAATCAGTTCGATAAACTCCTGAACACCGGCCGGGTCAATTCCTGAAGTCGGTTCATCGAGGATAATAATCTCCGGATTTTTAATAAGCACGTCAGCCAATCCCAACCGCTGTCTCATACCACGAGAATATTTTCCGGTCTTTTTGGTTAACTGGTCTTCAAGGCCTACCCGCTTCATCAGTTCCATAGCTTTGGTTTTCGCCTCCTTATCAGGAATACCATTTAATCGCGCTGTATAAATCAAGTTCTCCGGTCCTGTCATATCATCATAAAATCCTACATCTTCAGGCAAATAACCTATCCTCCTTTTTACTTCAATAGGATGTGTGGTGGAATTTATTCCACAGATTTCAACAGTTCCCGAAGTAGGCTCCGTCAATCCTAGCATCATTAAAATAGTAGTTGATTTTCCGGCACCATTTGGTCCCAACAATCCGAAGATTTCCCCTTTTCGGATATTCAGGCGAATATGATCTACAGCAGTGAAATTACCATATTGTTTGGTCAAATCGGTAAGTACGATCACTTGTTCGCCCATAATTTACCTCCTTCCATATTTACGGAACAGATAGTAAACCACACCGATAGTAGCAATGATGATAAGTACACCTACCCATCCCCATATCATCGGAGTTTTTACCGCAATTCTGAACTGCGCGTCGGCATTTACTTCAGGAGTTTTAGCCATGATAGTAGTCACATAGTCCCCGGGCAGCGCTTTTTTAGAAGCTTTCAAAGTAGCCATTACTGTTGATGTCTCTCCAGCTTTTAATGCGTCAACCTTTGAAGGTTCAAAAGTAACTTCCCAGTCTGCAGGTTTATTGGCAGACAACTGAATATCTTTCAGTAATGAGGAACCAGTGTTTCTTACTTCCAACTCTATTTTCTTCACATCACCAGCTGTGACATCTGTGCTCAATAACCCGCGAGGAGTAGTCAGTTCCATTTGATAAGAACCGGTGACAACTACTTCCAGTTCCAATTCGGCAGAAGTTGAACCTGTAGCGGCACGTACCGGAATCTTATAGCTGCCGGCTTCGACATTGGCAGGAGGGGTAATATCTATACTTACATTCTGTGTACTGTTTGCTTCTACTTGTGCAGAAGTGGCTTGTTTGTAGTTCGGCTTAAAAACTACATTCCACCCTCTGGGGGCATTGGCCATCAAAGCATATAGCTGCTGATCGGCGGTCTGATTCTTTAAAGTAGCACTGAAAGTGAAGGTTGATTTCGAATTTCCCTGCATATTGGGCTGGTCAGTAGTAAATTCAGTTTGGTATGTTCCTTTTTGAGCAACCACCACATCCAAAGGAAGTTTAGCGTTTCCGGCATATACCACAAAATGATAGTTGCCTTTGTTCACCTTTAATGGGACTTCGACTTTTAAATTAAAAGTCTTTTTCTCTTTGGGAAGTACCGACAGCTGGCTAAGGCTCCAGCCACCGGATTTCATTTCGTGTTTCCAACTTGCTGATAATCCGCTGACAGAAAGATTAGCATTCGTCAACTGGTCTGTGTTGTTGATAAGATCAATACTATAATCAATTGACGCTCCGGGTGATACGGAAATTTTTGTGTAAGGTGTGTACAAAATCACGCTTTTAGGTATTGAATCATTAGCGTGTGTGTAACTCATGGGAATAACCCCCAATAGAATAGCTAACAATAAAAAATAATTTGTTCTCATAGTCATAAAAAAGTTCTTATGGTTATTTTATATGAATATTGTCAAATTCGTGTGTGCAAAAATAAACGATGTGTATATTAGTAGTTTTAAAAGAATCATAAAGAATCTAATTTCAGGAAGAAATTATAGTGACGCTATCCTTATAGGATGGTGACGGTATCCTTTATATATAGTGACGCTATGTTAACCGGATAGCGTCACTATATTTTTATGAGATTTTTTTTTCGATAATTCTCAAAATTCCCAAATCTTTTCAGATTCTCCTTTCATCTTTGCAATGTGAAATTAATAATAGTAGTAAAAACCAATATTTAAAAAACAACGATTATGAAAAAGTTAGTATTCTTATTAGTATGTCTTTTTACTTTGCAAACAGTAGCTCGTGCAGATGACGACAAACCTATTCAGGTAACTCAAATGCCACAACAGGCACAACAGTTTATCAAACAGCATTTTGCCGACAGCAAAGTGGCATTAGCCAAAATGGAAAGTGATTTCTTCTATAAAAGTTATGAAGTGATTTTCACTAATGGTGATAAAGTAGAATTTGATAACAAAGGTAACTGGAAAGAAGTGAATTGCAAATATAGTGCGGTACCTGCAGCTATTATCCCTGCAACAATTCAAAAATATGTAACGACCAATTACCCCGATGCTAAAATCCTGAAAATAGAGAGGGATAAAAAAGATTATGAAGTAAAACTGTCCAACCGTACGGAATTGAAGTTCGACTTGAAATTCAATTTGATTGATATTGACTTCTAAACCTTTTAAAATAGAACAAGATAGAAATGACTGGGATTTCGGATATACGGAAGTGGATATCATTCATAACGGAATATCAAAGATTCACATGATCCCGATCACATAATTCTCATTATAATAAACGATGACATATCCGCTTGGAATCATGTCATCGTTTATTGTTTATTGCTGTTGCGAATGATTTCTCTTTACTGCCGATTTAGCTGTTTTATCAGTGATACTGTCCGTCTGTTGCGGTTTCACCTTTTCTGCTTCTTCCCGTTTGCGCTTATTACGCAACCGCCATTTATTCCAAAAATATAGATCACTCCATTTATTGAAGTCCTTCTTATACATGATACCTACTCCTTGTGTAGTCAAATTCGTTTTAGTATAATAGCGGTCATTCGTCTCATTATAAGCCTTCAGGCGGATATCTCCCGAACGGGTAATCAACCATTCTGCTTCAAAGTCTCCTACAAAGTTAGTATTAGCCATCGGATTGTCCCGATAACCGAAGTTTCCGTTTATCAATAAACGGTTATTTAATAATTGTCCCGACAGAATACCTTCCACTTCCATATCCGTCCAACCTTTATCACCCGTACTCAAATTCGTACCTATATTCCAGTTATTCGTTTCAAAGACTTGTGAAAGTGCATTGTTCAACTGGCCGGAGAGGGTAGATGAGAGCACCGAAGACATCACATTAGAATTTTGATTATTATTCCGTGCATCTTCCGTATAAAACTTACCAATACCCAACAGGTAAAGGATCTGCATATTCATCTGCTCTTCTGTACTGATATAGTTACGTACCAATGTTTGTATTTCATCCCTTTCATTTGGAAGCTCTATACCCAGCTTGATAGTCGGACGTACCAGCATACCACTTAAATTCATGATACAATTTACACGTACATTGGGTTGTTGGATAATAGCCGAAGCATCTGGTATCAAGTCATTCAAAGAAGCCGAATTCACTGTATATGAAGCTTGTATATCCATGTTAGCATCCAGAGGTGCACCATTGAACGTTATTGTACTTCCATCCTTGATTATAAAGTCCTTACGGATTACTTCCTGTAAGCTAAATTTATATACTCCCTGATTAATCCGATAATTCCCAAACATCTTCACATCACCTTTATTATAAAATTCCGTTCGAATATTTCCCGTACCTTTTCCGCTGATATAGTCTCCGGCAATAGGGTCCATGATAATTCGCATAGTAGCATCGGGAGTTGCATCCACCAGAATATTCAAACGGATATCCGTTTTCTGTTCTTCTTCTGCCTGGCGTTTTTGCTGTATTTGTTCGTAATATGAGATTATCTGAATAGAATCCTGAATAGTACGACGGGGCGTTTTATCTACAAACTTAATAAACTGATTACTGGTAGCCGATGCTACACTACCATTAATATAAGTAAAGGTAGTATTTCGGTTTGTTGTCATAGCCACGTTTACATCCAGTCCTTGTGTGGCATTTCCGGCAAGTAATACGTTTCCGGTACCGTATACCGTACCATAGAAAGGCATATCTGTCGATTCCTTCGTATTCATCACAAGCATATTATTTGCCTGTATCTCAAAACGATAGTTTAAGTTTTTAAAATGCAGGAAATGCAAATATCCATTCATTCTCCCCGTATGTCCTTCCATGTCGGATATATGTATATTATTAAATGTCAATCCGGTAGGAGCCAGATGAATCGTATCTTTTACAGCAAAATGTGTGTTCAAGATATCAAACTTCATGGAAGCGTCTGTCATAACCGCACCATCCAAATTCAATCCTTTGAATTTTCCATAGAAATGTACTTTTCCTGTCCCCCGTCCTTTAATATCATTGGCAATAGACTTCATATAATGTTCGAGGAATTTTAAGTTCAATTCATTTGCTTCAATATTTAAATCAAGTCCGCTTTCGGGTTTCAATGGATAAATAATACCTGTGACGCGTGACGGAGAAGGGGATATGTCCTGAATGGATGCATCCAACCGGATACCTCTATTTTCGTTATCCCACTCACCATAAATATCCAAATCACCCAAGCGACCCTGATTAAGTGAAAAGTTCTTTATATATAAACGGGTATTCATAATAGGCTTCTTTAGCACTCCGCTTGCATAAGCTGTTCCCGTTGCATCACCTTCAAAATTCACATCATCGGATATGCTTGCAATATCAAATACATATCCCATATTTATATCTTTTAAATCAACCTTTACAGTATCTTTAGGATTCTCGGAGAGCCGGCCGTTAATACGTACATATCTATCCTGATGGCTAAAGTAGAAGTTATTCACATCCACCCTGCCTGAATCGACCACCACTTGTGAAGCATGTATCTTCCAAAGAGTATCATTTAAAATAACATCAGTAGGTTTTACATCTACCATCGCTTTCAACAATGGTTTTTCTCCGCTTGTACGTAGAAATTTGGCAACGGCAGCCAATTGCCCGCTATATGTCACTGCAGCATTATTCCCCCAATTCAATGTCGTACTGACATTATCATCTTTAGCCTGTGCATCCAAGGATAGATTGACTGCCCCTTTCTTTTTCAAAGAAGTCAAACGAACCCGTGCACGAATATGATCAGCAGGATTCTCGCACAGGATCATGCCCGACTCAATAAAGTTATTTTTATATTGCAGACGGGGAAAATATCCTTCTACACGCAAGCGTTGTAAGGCATCATTGAAATATCCCTTCAATGTGGAATGAGTATACACTGTCAACGGTATATCAAAAATTGTAGATAAAATGTCCGTATTATATATATGTACATCAAACTGAAAATTGTTATGTGTTTCAATCGGCTTCTTGGGAGGTAATATCAAAGATGGCACATACTTCCGCATAATATTCAGAATACTGGCAGGTAATGTGTGGTACTGGAATTTACCTTCTATACTTGCTTTCAAGAATTCAGAAGTCAATCTTAGTTGGTTCTCACCGTTCTGTTTGGTAGCCCGAATATTCATATTCTGCATAAAATATGCTTTATCCGGAGCTGTAAACTCCAAACTATCCACATTGATTTCTCCAATCATCTCATCCACTGATCCACCCGTGAAATTAGCTTTCAGCTTTAAAGAGAACTCCGCATCTGGGTATTTGGTCGTAAGATTCAAATCATGTGGGCGCACTTTATTGACTACTGCAAGAAAATTGAAAGTAGGCACTTTGGATGCAACATTTACATCTCCATTCAGATAAATCGATCCATTGGGGTCATCCAACGCTACTTTACCATTAAATCCACCTTGTTTGTATTCTCCATCCAATGTGATATTCTCATATCTATATCTGCTATAATCTACCGAAGCGATCAATCCTTTCAATTCCACGGCAGGCAACTGCTCGGCAATATGCCGGCCATGTACGTCCAAATTGAAAGTGATTTCTCCCAGCTCCTCATTATCCAATAACTTACCTAGCTGGAAATCTTCAGTTTTGATAGCACCGGAATATGCAAACAGTCCTTTAGCCTTGTCAGAACTCAATTTCAAGTCAGTTTTTACATATCCAAGACTCGTTTGTAATTGCCCATAAGTAACTAGGTCCGTGAAGTATCCTGAAATCTCTCCCTGAAAACTTACGTTTCCCAAACGTTCGAGAAGCGGAGGAACTCCATTATAATTGTAACTCAAATTACGCACTAAGAAGCCGACTCCACGAGTATTGGCCGAAAGCTCGGAAAGTGTTCCATATACATACGCATCTTGTGGACGCGACAAATCCTGAAGTGACACATCCCCTCGCAGGCGAAACTGACGGTCGTCGGCCGTAATTTCCAAATGCGAACAAGTCAACTGATCCACAGTTCCCTTCACCTCCATATCCAATGCCACCGGTTCCTTGAAATGCGATAGGATAGGGACAAAAGGAGAAATATCTTTTAGAGTAACTTGCGACGGCAAAGTACGGAAAGAGAAATGCACTTGTTCTGTAAAACGGTCAAAAGCTTTCAAACTATCATACTCTAAATGAATGGTATCCAACCTAAGAGATGTTTCGGGTAACTCTATAGTAAAATTATCAATGTTTGTCTGCTTATTATTGGCAACCAGTTTCAAACTCATTTTTTTCAAGGAAAAGCCGGAAGCTTTTTCATCAAGGCTCAATCGCTTGATTCCTAAATTCAAAGAGTCCTTACTTAAGGCCTTCAGCGATATATTGGCTATGATATTTTGAAGCTGAATATGTTTGGCGTTAAACTTTCCCGGTGTTTCCTGTTCCGATAACACATGATAGGACATCCTTCCACGACGAATCAGGATGGAGTTAATTCGTAAATCAAGTGAATTTTCTTTCTTTACCGTATCTTTGGAAGCAAAAGCATCCAAAACAAATTTAAAATTAGGAGGAGATTCCGGAGTCTCTTTCCGGAGATTGATATTAAATCCAAAGAGCTGAACACTGCTAACGGATATCTTTCCTTTAAAGAAAGGCATAATATCAAACTTGGCGGATAAACGGGTGACTTTGAGCATTTCCTGACCATTTTGATCGTCAAGCAATACATCATCAATAATAATACGGTTCAATAGACCGATATTAATTCTACCAATCACTACCTTTGTGTTTAAAACTTCGGAAAGTTCTTTAGCCACAAATACACTCATTGTTTGCTGAATGCTTGGTATATTCAGCAAAACAATAGTTCCGATATATACTCCCAGTACAATACCAACTACCCAGCGTACAGTCTTTTTCAGCGTTCTGATATGCGATAACTTTTATTTTGCGAACAAAAATATAAAATAGTTCGTTACGAATCGTAGTTTTATGATTACTTTTGCACCGTTTAATAGTTTAAATACTTATGAGTGCAATAATTTTAGGAATTGAATCCTCCTGTGACGATACGTCGGCAGCCGTAATCAAGGATGGTTATTTGCTGTCAAATGTGGTATCAAGTCAAGCCGTACATGAAGCATACGGCGGAGTAGTACCCGAATTGGCTTCACGGGCACACCAACAAAACATCGTACCGGTAGTACATGAAGCATTAAAACGTGCCGGTGTCACCAAAGAAGAGTTGAGTGCAGTAGCTTTCACTCGTGGTCCAGGATTGATGGGGTCTTTGCTTGTCGGAGTCTCCTTTGCAAAAGGGTTCGCTCGTTCTTTGAATATTCCAATGATTGACGTCAATCACTTGACCGGACATGTTTTAGCTCATTTTATTAAAGTGGAAGGAGAAGAAGAAAAAAAGCCTGCTTTCCCATTTCTTTGTTTGCTGGTATCTGGAGGAAATTCACAAATCATATTGGTAAAAGCCTATAATGATATGGAGATCCTCGGACAAACTATTGACGATGCGGCAGGTGAAGCAATTGATAAATGTTCTAAAGTGATGGGACTTGGCTATCCGGGTGGACCAATCATTGACAAGTTGGCACGCCAGGGAAATCCGAAAGCTTTTACATTCAGCAAACCGCATATTCCCGGTTTAGACTACAGTTTTAGCGGATTGAAAACTTCCTTTTTATATTCATTACGCAACTGGCTAAAAGATGATCCAGATTTTATAGAGCACCATAAAGTAGACCTTGCAGCATCATTGGAAGCTACTGTAGTGGACATTCTGATGGATAAATTACGGAAAGCTGCCAAAGAATATAAAATTAATGAAATAGCAGTAGCCGGAGGAGTTTCAGCAAATAACGGATTACGCAATGCTTTCCGAGAACACGCCGAGAAATATGGTTGGAATATTTTCATCCCTAAATTCAGTTATACTACCGATAATGCAGCAATGATTGCCATTACCGGATATTTCAAATACCTGGATAAGGACTTTTGTTCTATTGATCTTCCGGCTTATTCCCGTGTAACATTATAATAAGTATACCTTATATATAATAGGATAAAATTAAGAAGTATGTTTGCCGAAATAATAACCATTGGCGATGAACTGCTGATAGGGCAGGTTGTCGATACTAATTCTGCTTGGATGGGGCAGGAATTAAATAAAATAGGCATTGAAGTTCTTCGTATTGTTTCAATCCGTGACCGGGAAGAAGAAATCATGGAAGCGATTGATAATGCGATGAAAAGGGTGAATATTGTTTTAGTAACCGGAGGACTCGGCCCTACCAAAGACGATATTACCAAACAGACTTTATGCAAATACTTCCATACAGAACTGGTTTTCAACGAAGAAGTATTCGAAAACGTTAAACGGGTACTGGCAGGAAAAATACCAATGAATGCACTCAATAAAAGCCAGGCAATGGTTCCGAAAAATTGTACGGTAATAAATAATCCTGTGGGAAGTGCTTCTGTCAGTTGGTTCGAGAGGGATGGCAAGATACTTGTTTCCATGCCGGGCGTTCCACAAGAAATGATTGCTGTAATGACAGAAAGCGTGTTACCTAAGCTGCACGATAGATTTCAAACGGATGTTATTATGCATCAAACATTTCTTGTACAGCACTATCCGGAATCTGTATTAGCCGAAAAGTTAGAATCGTGGGAGAACGCTTTACCAGAATGCATTAAATTGGCATATCTACCCAAACTTGGCATTATCCGTCTTAGACTGACAGGACGAGGACAAAACAGAGAAGAAGTAAAAGTTCTTCTTGAACGTGAAAAGTTAAAATTAGAGGAAATACTTGGCGAAGATATTTTCAGTGAAGAAGATACACCATTGGAGGTTATAGTCGGTGAGCTTTTAAAAAAGAAGAAATTGACCGTTTCCACCGCAGAAAGTTGTACCGGGGGCAGTATTGCCGCACGGTTGACTTCCATCGCCGGCAGTTCTGAATATTTTAATGGAAGTGTAGTGGCCTACTCTAATGAAGTGAAAATGGGGCTTTTGCACGTTTCCTCCGAAACATTAAAACGGTATGGAGCTGTCAGTGAGGAAACTGTGATTGAAATGGTAAAAGGTGCGATGAAAGCATTAAAAACAGACTGTGCTATTGCTACTTCAGGGATAGCAGGCCCCGGAGGTGGTACTCCGGAGAAACCGGTGGGAACTGTTTGGATAGCTGCTGGTTATAAAAACGAAATTCATACTTACAAACAGGAAACAAACCGCGGAAGAAGCATGAATATTGAAAGAGCTGGCAATAATGCCCTATTAATGCTCCGTGATTTACTCAAATAAAGAAAAATAGGTGCCTAGAAGTGAATTATTTTAAGAAATTCTTGTTTTATACGGATAAAAGTGCTTACTTTGCGTCCTGTTTGAAATAAGTATAGATATAAAACTATAAAAATAAGATAGAAATGTCGAAGATTTGTCAAATTACCGGAAAGAAAGCCATGATTGGCAACAATGTTTCACACTCAAAGAGAAGAACTAAAAGAACCTTTGATTTGAACTTGTTTAACAAAAAGTTCTATTATGTAGAACAGGATTGTTGGATCAGCCTTAGCCTTTGCGCTAACGGGTTGCGTATTATCAACAAAAAAGGACTGGATGCTGCGCTGACTGAAGCAGTGGCTAAAGGTTATTGTGATTGGAAAAGCATTAAAGTAATCGGCTAAACGTAGAGGAGAAAACTTACAATGGCAAAGAAAGCAAAAGGTAACAGAGTACAAGTGATTCTGGAATGTACAGAACACAAAGACAGTGGAATGCCGGGAACATCTCGTTATATCACAACTAAGAACAGAAAGAATACTACAGAAAGACTTGAGTTGAAAAAATACAACCCAATTCTGAAGAGAGTAACAGTACACAAGGAAATTAAATAATAAAAGTAGTATAACCCATGGCAAAGAAAACAGTAGCAAGTTTGCACGAAGGTTCTAAAGAAGGTCGTGCTTATACCAAGGTTATCAAAATGGTAAAATCTCCGAAAACTGGAGCATACGTTTTTGATGAACAAATGGTTCCGAACGAAAAAGTACAAGACTTTTTCAAAAAATAATCGAAATAGCATATACGCTATAACTGCAAAATCCTCTCATTGGCAAACAATGAGGGGATTTTTTATTGCTTCTTTTTTTACTTTTCCAATCCTTTGTTATATCTTTGTAGCAAATGTATTATACAAACAAGTGTCAATATGGGATTTTTTAGTTTTTTTTCAAAAGAGAAGAAGGAAACTTTAGATAAAGGATTATCTAAAACCAAAGAGAGCGTATTTAGTAAAATTGCTCGTGCTGTGGCTGGTAAGTCAAAAGTAGACGATGAAGTGTTGGATAATCTGGAAGAAGTACTGATCACATCTGACGTAGGTGTAGAAACAACTTTAAATATTATCAAACGCATCGAGAAACGCGCTGCGGCCGATAAGTATGTGAATACTCAAGAACTGAATCTTATATTACGTGACGAAATAGCCGCTTTGCTTACCGAAAATAACTCGAATGATGTAGCTGATTTTGATGTACCCATTACAAGGAAACCTTATGTCATCATGGTTGTGGGAGTGAATGGAGTAGGGAAAACTACAACTATTGGTAAGCTGGCTTATCAATTCAAAAAAGCAGGTAAATCGGTTTATTTGGGAGCTGCCGACACTTTCCGTGCTGCAGCTGTAGAACAATTAATGATTTGGGGAGAACGGGTAGGAGTTCCTGTTGTCAAACAGAAAATGGGAGCGGATCCTGCATCTGTGGCTTATGACACTCTTAGTTCTGCCGTTGCCAATAACGCAGATGTGGTTATAATCGATACAGCTGGCCGTTTGCATAATAAGGTGGGCTTGATGAACGAGTTGACCAAAATCAAGAATGTGATGAAGAAGGTTGTACCCGATGCACCAGATGAAGTTTTATTGGTATTGGACGGTTCCACCGGACAAAATGCATTCGAACAGGCCAAACAATTCACTCTGGCAACCGAAGTTACTGCTATGGCTATCACTAAACTTGACGGAACCGCTAAAGGTGGTGTTGTGATTGGCATTTCCGATCAATTCAAGATTCCTGTTAAATATATCGGGTTAGGTGAAGGCATGGAAGACCTGCAAGTATTCCGTAAAAATGAATTCGTTGATTCCTTGTTTGGAGAGAACGCATGAAAAGAAAGAGAATAGATATTATCACTTTAGGATGCTCTAAAAATTTGGTTGACTCCGAGCAGTTAATGCGCCAACTGGAAGAAGTCGGATATAGCGTAACCCATGATACTGAAAATCCACAAGGAGAAATTGCAGTAATTAACACGTGCGGCTTTATTGGTGATGCCAAAGAGGAGTCCATAAATATGATTCTGGAATTTGCTGAAAGAAAAGAAGAAGGGGATTTAAAGAAACTTTTCGTGATGGGTTGTCTTTCCGAACGTTATCTTAAGGAATTGGCTGTTGAAATACCGCAAGTAGATAAATTTTATGGCAAGTTCAACTGGAAGGAGCTTTTGCAAGATTTAGGAAAGGTCTATCATGATGAGTTATATATCGAACGGACATTGACAACTCCCCAGCATTATGCTTACCTGAAAATTTCAGAAGGGTGTGACCGCAAATGTTCTTATTGTGCCATTCCCATTATTACAGGACACCATGTCTCCAAACCAATGGAAGAAATTTTGGATGAAGTACGATACCTGGTATCGCAAGGCGTGAAAGAATTTCAGGTGATCGCACAGGAATTGACTTATTATGGGATCGATCGGTATAAGAAGCAAATGCTTCCGGAACTGATTGAACGTATTTCCGATATTCCTGGCGTGGAATGGATTCGGTTGCATTATGCCTATCCGGCACATTTCCCAACGGATTTATTCCGGGTTATACGTGAACGCGATAATGTATGTAAATATATGGATATTGCTCTTCAGCATATCAGTGACAATATGTTGAAATTAATGCGCCGGCAAGTGAGCAAAGAGGATACTTACCGACTGATTGAACAGTTTCGTAAAGAAGTGCCGGGCATTCACCTGCGAACAACTTTAATGGTAGGACATCCGGGAGAAACCGAGGAAGACTTCGAAGAGCTTAAAGAGTTTGTGCGCAAAGTACGTTTTGATCGGATGGGAGCTTTTGCATATTCCGAAGAAGAAGGAACTTATGCTGCAGAAACATACGAAGATTCTATTCCACAAGAGGTCAAACAAGCCAGACTTGATGAATTGATGAACATCCAGCAAGGTATCTCGGCAGAATTAAGTACGGAAAAAATCGGCAAACAGATGAAAATTATCATCGACCGTCTGGAAGGAGATTATTATATTGGACGAACAGAATTTGATTCACCGGAAGTAGATCCAGAAGTGCTGGTCAATCGTTCAGAGAGAGAACTTAAGATCGGACAGTTTTATCAGGTAGAAGTGACGAATGCAGACGATTTTGATTTATATGCAAAGATTATAAATGACTATGAATAATAAGGAATTTACATCCGAACTAGCGGAAAGATTGGGATACACAATCAAGGATACTTCCGAATTGATGGGTTCTTTGTTGTCCAGCATGACACAAGAATTGGAAGAAGGTAATGTGATTGCAGTTCAAGGATTCGGCTCGTTTGAAGTAAAAAAGAAAGCGGAACGAATTTCAATTAACCCGGCAAGCAAACAACGCATGTTGGTTCCACCCAAATTAGTGCTATCTTATAGACCTAGCAATACATTGAAAGATAAGTTTAAATAAATAATTTCCCGTTATGAATGAAAGACTAACAATTCAAGACCTTACTGACTTATTGGCAGCCAAACATAGCATGACCAAGAAAGACGCCGAAGCGTTTGTTAAAGAGTTTTTTCTCTTGATAGAACAAGCTTTGGAGAACGAGAAGACTGTAAAAATCAAAGGATTGGGAACTTTCAAACTTATTGATGTAGATAGCCGGGAAAGTGTCAATGTCAACACAGGAGAACGTTTCCAGATAAAGGGACATACGAAAGTCTCATTTTCTCCGGATGCAAATCTAAGAGATACAATAAATAAGCCTTTCGCACACTTTGAAACTGTTGTATTGAATGAAAATACAATCTTGGAAGATACTCCAATAGAAAATGCAGAGGAAGAAGAAGCTGGAGAGGAAGCGTCAGTACAAACTGCCTTGAATGAGGTTGGTGAGAATACAGCTCCCCCTATAACAAAGGAATATGAAGGCACTGATGATGAGCTTTCAGAAGAAGAGTTGATTCAGGAAGAGCAAATAACTGTTCAACCATCTATTGAACAATCAGAGCCTAAAGAGACCATCACAAAAACTGATATCGAAAAAAAAGTCGAACAGCAGGAAGATGAAGAAGTCCCGGAGGAGGAAGTAGCAATTGTAGAACAACGACCAGCAGCACCTATAATAGAAAAAAAAGAGGAGATCACTGCCGAGAAAATTATAGAACAAGAGCTTATGAAAGCAAATCTGCAACCTGTGGCTCCTACAATACCTCCTGCTAAAAAAGAAACGATTAAACCGATCAAATCAGAACAAGTATCTCAGCAGACTTCTAAAAAAACAGCTCCAGTGAAGGAAAAATCTCCTGTACCTTATTTAATAGCTGTTATTGTAATCGTTTTGTTATTATGTGGAGGTGTTATCCTATTCATTTATTACCCGGATTTATTTTCCTCTTCATCTGACAAGAACGCCCTGGATATGCCACCTGTGACAACTCAACCCGTTCAACCGGAAGCACAACTTTCCGATACAATTGAACGGAAGGATACCATAAAGGAAATAACTCCTGATATACCTAAAGTTGTTACGACCACACAACCTGTTGCTCAAAAAGAAGAAACTGTTCCTGCCAAAGCAGAACCCCAGACAGCTCCACAGCAACCTGCTACATCTGTTTATTTAGATTCAGCATCTTATAAAATCACAGGAACCAAAACGAAATATACAATCAAAGAAGGAGAAACTTTGACTAGGGTATCCTTGCGTTTTTATGGTACAAAAGCAATGTGGCCATACATTGTAAAGCACAACCCAAAGGTTATTAAGAACCCCAATAACGTACCATATGGCACAACAATTGAAATACCGGAACTTATAAAAGAATAAATAGCAATATATTCACCCGATCATGCAAATCTTGTATTGATCGGGTGAAATGTTATGGATGTACAAAAGCGTATGAAAGTACCTTAATCTAAAGATTTCGCATTGTTTTTTAATAAAAATTAGTTGCAATCGTTAATTATATGGCGTACTTTTGAGGGCAAAATAGGAAGCCTTATGACACAGGCAAGGCTTACATAAAATAAAAGGGATTTAAATAATAAAATATTAAGTATTTATGGCTGAATCAATTGATATCCGCGAGCTAAATGAGCGGATTGAAAGACAAAGTGCTTTCGTTACCAATCTTACGACAGGGATGGACCAAATCATTGTTGGTCAGAAACATTTGGTTGAATCACTGCTTATCGGATTACTTTCCGATGGTCACGTTCTTTTGGAAGGTGTGCCTGGTTTGGCGAAAACCTTGGCTATTAAAACACTCGCTTCTTTGATTGATGCGAAGTATAGCCGTATCCAGTTTACGCCAGACTTATTGCCTGCCGACGTTATCGGTACAATGGTTTACAGTCAGAAAGATGAATCTTTTAAAGTGCAGCGAGGACCAATTTTCGCAAACTTTGTATTAGCTGATGAAATCAACCGTGCTCCTGCTAAAGTACAGAGTGCTTTGCTGGAAGCAATGCAGGAACGTCAGGTTACTATTGGTAAAGAAACATTCATATTACCGGAACCTTTCCTTGTACTGGCTACTCAGAACCCTATCGAACAAGAAGGAACTTACCCGCTTCCTGAGGCACAAGTTGACCGTTTCATGCTGAAAGTTGTCATTGATTATCCGAAGCTGGAAGAAGAAAAACTGATTATTCGCCAAAATATCAATGGTGAGAAGTTTAATGTGAAGCCTATTCTCAAAGCGGATGAAATTATTGAAGCACGTAAGGTTGTTCGTCAGGTGTATCTGGATGAGAAGATTGAACGTTATATTGTAGATATTGTATTTGCAACCCGTTTCCCTGAAAAGTATGATCTCAAGGAACTGAAAGATATGATCGGATTCGGAGGTTCACCTCGTGCATCTATCAATCTGGCCTTGGCTGCTCGCACATATGCATTTATCAAACGTCGCGGTTACGTAATTCCAGAAGATGTA
This sequence comes from Bacteroides luhongzhouii, assembly GCF_009193295.2. Classification (NCBI taxonomy): domain Bacteria; kingdom Pseudomonadati; phylum Bacteroidota; class Bacteroidia; order Bacteroidales; family Bacteroidaceae; genus Bacteroides; species Bacteroides luhongzhouii. Next base: position 4,180,040 of record NZ_CP059973.1, read on the forward strand.
CGTGCTGTAGCACATGATGTTCTCCGTCATCGTATTGGATTGACATACGAAGCTGAAGCTAATAATATGACTTCGGACGAAATCATCAGTAAGATTTTGAATAAGGTTGAAGTGCCCTAATTTGTAGTTATAATACAGTCAATAAGTAGTCATTAATATCTATACATGGCTACTTAACTACTTACTACTTAACTACTGTATAAATGGAAACAAGTGAAATACTAAAAAAAGTTCGCCAAATTGAAATAAAGACACGAGGATTGTCTAACAATATCTTTGCAGGCCAATATCATTCGGCTTTCAAGGGTAGGGGTATGTCATTTTCGGAAGTCCGTGAATATCAATTCGGCGATGATATACGTGACATAGACTGGAATGTGACTGCGCGCTTCAATAAACCTTATGTGAAAGTATTTGAAGAAGAACGCGAACTGACAGTTATGTTAATGGTCGATGTTTCCGGAAGTTTGGAATTTGGTACGATCAAGCAGTTGAAGAAGGATATGGTGACGGAAATCGCTGCCACGCTTGCTTTCTCTGCTATCCAGAACAATGATAAAATAGGTGTGATTTTCTTTTCAGACCAGATAGAAAAGTTTATTCCTCCCAAGAAAGGCCGTAAACATATCTTATATATTATTCGCGAATTGATTGATTTTCAGCCGGAAAGCCGTCGTACAAATATTCGTCTTGCCTTAGAATATTTGACAAACGTGATGAAAAGACGTTGTACTGCATTTATCTTATCAGACTTTATTGATCAGGAAAGCTTTAAGAATGCACTGACCATTGCTAATAGAAAACATGATGTAGTAGCATTACAAGTATATGACAGGAGGGTTAGTGATCTCCCCCCAGTAGGACTGATGCGAATCAAAGATGCAGAAACTGGACATGAACAATGGATCGATACCTCTTCCAAAGCTGTACGCCGGGCACATCGTGACTGGTGGATACAAAAGCAGACTGAACTTAACGATACTTTTACTAAAAGTAACGTGGATGCTGTATCTGTCAGAACCGATCAGGATTACGTAAAGGCATTGTTGAACTTATTTGCCAAACGAAATTAATGGAATCAAAGATGAATAAAAATATTATTCTGATAGCATTATTAGGTCTATTGTCTGTCGGTAAAGCAGTAGCACAGTCTGTCACGGTAGAAGCAAAAATTGATTCATTGCAGATACTGATTGGCGAACAGGCAAAAGTGCAATTGCAAGTAGCTATGGATGCCAAACAACGTGCTATTTTTCCTGCTTACGCCGATACACTGGTAAAAGGTGTGGAAATTATAGAAACAGTCAAACCGGATACTCAATTCCTGAATGATCGTCAACGAATGTTGATTACTCAGGAATATATTATTACTTCTTTTGACTCTGCTCTATATTATCTACCACCAATGCCGGTTACCGTAGATGGTAAAGTATATAAATCCAAAGCTCTAGCATTGAAAGTATATTCGATGCCGGTTGACACATTACATCCAGACCAGTTCTTTGGGCAGAAACCTGTGATGAAAGCTCCTTTTGCATGGGAAGACTGGTATGGATTAATTGCCTGTTCATTCTTGGCTTTACCTTTGCTTGGTTTACTGATCTATCTCATTATTCGTATACGTGATAATAAACCTATTATCCGTAAAATAAAAGTTGAACCTAAATTACCTCCACATCAGGCTGCAATGAAAGAGATAGAACGTATCAAAGCTGAGAAAATTTGGCAGAAAGGACAGCCGAAGGAGTACTACACCGAACTAACTGATACGCTTCGTACCTATATTAAGGATCGTTTCGGATTTAACGCATTGGAAATGACTTCTTCTGAGATAATCGACCAGCTATTGGAGTTGAATGATAAAGAGGCTATATCAGACTTGAAACTTTTATTCCAAACCGCTGATTTAGTGAAGTTTGCCAAGCATGATCCTCAGATGAATGAAAACGATGCTAATTTGATTAATGCCATCGATTTTATCAATGAGACAAAACAACCGGAAGAGGAAAACCAGAAACCGCAACCAACGGAAATCACTATTATTGAGAAACGTTCTTTACGTGTTAAAGCTATGCTGATTTGCGGAATTGCACTATTATCAGCAGCACTGGTTGGTACCTTTATATATATAGGTCTGCAGTTATACAATCTTTTTGTATAAAGAATGTATAGCTTAATACTAAATAGTAAACTGTTAAATCATAAATAAAATGGTTTTTGCCAATATTGAATATCTGTTTTTGCTATTATTGCTTATACCGTATATTGTATGGTATATCCTGAAGCAAAAGAAAAGTGAAGCAACTCTTCAAATTTCAGATGCCCGGGTATATGCACATACGCCTAAGAGTTATAAGAACTATTTGTTGCATGTTCCATTTCTACTGCGCTGCCTTGCTTTAGTGTTGGTAATCTTGGTTCTTGCACGCCCGCAAACTACTAATAAGTGGCAGAACAGTGAGATAGAAGGAATTGATATTATGCTGGCTATCGACGTTTCTACCAGTATGTTGGCAGAAGATTTAAAGCCAAATAGACTTGAAGCCGCCAAAGATGTAGCTGCAGAATTTATCAACGGACGTCCTAATGATAATATCGGTATTACATTATTTGCAGGAGAAACCTTCACTCAATGTCCGCTGACTGTAGATCATGCCGTATTGTTGGATATGATACATAACATCAAATGCGGCCTTATCACTGACGGTACTGCGGTTGGTATGGGCATTGCTAATGCTGTGACTCGCTTAAAAGATAGCAAAGCGAAATCCAAAGTTATCATCTTATTGACGGATGGTACTAATAATAAGGGAGATATTTCGCCAATGACAGCGGCTGAAATAGCTAAAAGTTTTGGTATTCGTGTATATACTATCGGGGTAGGTACTAATGGAATGGCTCCTTATCCTTATCCAGTCGGGAATACTGTACAATATGTAAGTATGCCGGTAGAAATTGATGAAAAGACATTGACAGAGATTGCCGGAACAACGGATGGTAACTATTTCCGAGCTACGAGCAACTCGAAACTAAAAGAAGTATATGAAGAAATTGATAAACTGGAAAAGACTAAACTGAATGTAAAAGAGTATAGTAAACGAGATGAAGAGTATCAATGGTTTGCACTAGCTGCTTTCCTCTGTGTCTTGCTTGAAGTACTATTACGCAATTCGGTACTCAAAAAAATTCCATAAGAATGTTTGTCAATCGTTATTTGCCAATCATAAAATAGTAAGAAGATGTTTCGATTTGGAGAACCTACATATTTATATTTATTGCTGCTATTACCTTTTTTAGCAGCTTTCTACTTGTATTCCAATTACAAGAGGAGAAAGAATATCCGACGCTTCGGGGACCCGACTTTGTTGGCTCAATTAATGCCTGATGTATCCAAATATCGTCCGGATGTAAAATTCTGGATTATTTTTGTTGCTATTGGCTTGTTTTCTGTATTACTGGCACGCCCCCAATTCGGTTCTAAGCTGGAAACGGTTAAGCGTAAAGGAGTAGAGGTAATTATAGCCTTGGATATTTCAAACTCTATGTTAGCTCAGGATGTACAGCCTAGCCGTCTGGAAAAAGCAAAAAGACTAATATCCAGATTAGTGGATGAACTTGATAATGATAAAGTAGGTATGATTGTATTTGCAGGTGACGCTTTTACTCAGCTGCCAATTACAAGTGACTATATTTCCGCTAAGATGTTTTTAGAGTCCATTAATCCTTCGTTAATTTCTAAACAGGGTACAGCTATCGGGGAAGCAATCAATTTAGCAGCTCGTAGTTTCACTCCGCAAGAAGGGGTAGGACGTGCTATTATTGTTATTACTGACGGTGAAAATCATGAGGGTGGTGCAGTAGAAGCTGCCAAAGCTGCTGCAGAAAAAGGTATTCAAGTTAGTGTATTGGGAGTAGGTATGCCTGACGGTGCTCCCATTCCGGTAGAAGGTACAAATGATTATCGCCGCGACCGGGAAGGTAATGTAATCGTTACCCGTTTGAATGAAGCTATGTGCCAGGAAATTGCTAAGGAAGGAAAAGGTATATATGTACGAGTAGACAACTCTAATTCAGCCCAAAAAGCGATTAATCAAGAAGTGAACAAAATGGCGAAGTCTGATGTAGAGTCGAAAGTATATACAGAGTTTAACGAACAATTCCAGGCTATTGCATGGGTTATTCTACTATTGTTATTGGCAGAAATCTTAATTTTGGATCGCAAAAATCCTTTATTTAAGAACATTCACCTGTTTTCTAATAAGAAATAGTTATGCGTATGTTAAAAAATAAATATATTCTATTCGCTGTATTTCTGCTAGCAGCAGCCGGTGTCTCGGCTCAGAAAGCAGAACGCGACTATATCCGTAAGGGAAACCGCCTGTTTAATGATAGTGTATTTGTTGATGCAGAGGTAAACTACCGGAAGGCTTTGGAAGCAAATCCCAAGTCTACAGTATCTATGTATAATTTGGGAAATACCCTTTCGCAACAACAAAAGTTTCAGGATGCTATGGAACAATACGTATCAGCCAGCAAAATAGAAAAGGATAAAATGAAGCTCGCCCATATCTACCACAATATGGGAGTACTTTTCCAAGCTGGTAAAGATTATGCAAAGGCTGTGGATGCCTATAAAATGTCGCTGCGTAATAATCCTGCCGATCATGAAACCCGGTACAATTTGGCTCTTGCACAGAAAATGTTGAAAGATCAACAAAATCAGCAGAATCAAGACCAAAATCAGGATCAGAATAAAGATCAACAAAAGCAAGATCAAAAACAAGACCAGAATAAAGACAATCAGAATCAGAAACAAGATGAAAAGAAAGATCAGCAGCAACCACCAAAGTCAGAAAAGAAACAAGATAATCAGATGTCAAAGGAGAATGCTGAACAATTGCTGAATTCTGTAATGCAGGATGAAAAAGATGTGCAGGACAAAGTGAAAAAGCAACAAAAAGTTATGCAAGGTGGTCGCTTAGAAAAAGATTGGTAATATAAAGTTGATGATATAAATTTCATAAGCAATGAAAAAACTGATTATTATATTGATGGCATTGATAGCATATAGCACTCAGGTGCTTGCTGATAAAGTGTCTTTTACTGCTTCTGCTCCTGACGCAGTGGTAGTAGGCGACCAATTCAGGCTGTCGTATACTGTAACTACACAAAAAGTGAAAGATTTCCGGGCACCATCGATCAAAGGCTTTGATGTGTTGATGGGGCCAAGCCGTTCACAACAAAGTAATACTCAAATAGTGAATGGTAATGTTACATCTACTAGTAGTATTACATTCACATATATATTAATGGCAAATAATGCCGGAGAATACACAATACCCGGAGCTTCAATTGTAGCTGATGGCGATCAAATGGTATCCAATTCAGTAAGAATTAAAGTATTGCCACAAGATCAAGGTAGCAATAACGGGCAAAGCAATAGTAGCGGTAGCTCTTCTATACATTCCTCGTCAGGTACAGGTGTCTCTAACCAAGACTTGTTTATTACAGCAAGTGCCAGTAAAACGAATGTGTATGAACAAGAAGCATTTGTCCTGACCTATAAAATATACACCAGAGAATCCAATTTACAACTGAATAATGCAAAGTTACCCGATTTTAAAGGTTTCCATTCTCAAGAAATCGAAATGACTACAAACGCGAGATGGACTCCGGAACATTATCAAGGACGTAATTACTATACAACAGTTTATCGTCAGTTCGTTCTCTTCCCTCAACAATCAGGAAAACTATATATTGATCCTGCTCAATTCCAGATGACAGTCGGTAAACCTGTACAATCTGATGATCCTTTTGACGCCTTCTTCAACGGAGGAAGTAATGTCGTTGAAATAAAAAAATCCATTTCCACTCCTAAAATAGCAATAAATGTCAATCCGCTTCCTGCTGGTAAACCGACAGATTTCTCCGGTGGAGTGGGAGAGTTCAATATTTCTTCATCCATCAACAACAAGGAACTGAAAACCAATGATGCTATTACTATTAAATTAGTAATATCCGGTACAGGTAACCTGAAGTTAATTTCTAATCCGGAAATCAAATTCCCCAATGACTTTGAAGTATACGATCCCAAAGTAGACAATCAAGTCAGATTAACCCGGGAAGGACTTACAGGTAATAAGGTGATTGAATATTTAGCAATTCCTAGACATGCTGGAACATATAAGATTCCAGGAGTATCCTTCAGTTATTTTGATATTCGCTCCAAATCTTATAAAACACTGAAAACAGAAGACTATGTAGTAAACGTTGAAAAGGGTACTGGTAATGCAGATCAAGTAATTGCTAACTTCACTAATAAAGAGGATTTGAAAGTATTAGGTGAAGACATCCGTTATATTAAACAAAACGAAGTTACTCTCCAACCTAAAGGAAGTTTCTTCTATGGTTCAATGGCATATTGGCTATTCTATATCATTCCGGCTTTTGCCTTTATTATTTTCTTTATTATTTATCGTAAGCAAGCTGCTGAAAATGCGAACGTAGCTAAAATGCGTACGAAGAAAGCCAATAAAGTGGCAACAAAACGTATGAAGTTAGCTGGAAAATTACTTTCAGAAAACAAGAAAGATGCTTTCTATGATGAAGTTTTAAAGGCACTGTGGGGATATATAAGTGACAAACTGAATATTCCGGTATCTCGTTTATCTAAAGATAATATTGAAGAGAAGCTAAGAAATCATGGAGTAAATGAAGAACTGATCAAAGAATTCCTGAATGCATTGAATGATTGTGAATTTGCTCGGTTTGCTCCAGGTGATGAAAATCAAGCTATGGATAAAGTTTATTCTTCTTCAATAGAAGTAATAAGCAAAATGGAGAATTCAATAAAACATTAACCCAGAAGAGATTGTGTCATGAAAAAGATATTATTTTTTATATTATTATCAATGTCACTTACTTGTTTTGCACAAGATACGTTAAACATCGATTCTAAACAAACGAATAGAGTTGATTCTATCCACGCTTCACATACCACATTCTCCAGTAGCACACTGGAAGATGCCACAAAAGCTGAAGGCGATTCCGCATATATAAAAGAAGATTATGCAGCAGCTATTCAGATATATGAAGCATTACTAAAAAATGGAGAGGCTGCTGACATTTATTACAATCTGGGAAATAGTTATTATAAAATAGGAGAGATAGCGAAAGCTGTTTTAAATTATGAGCGTGCCCTGTTATTGCAACCAGGAAATGGCGATATACGTGCTAATCTTGAAGTGGCACGCACAAAGACAATAGACAAAGTTGAGCCTGTTCCTGAAGTGTTCTTTGTTTCATGGATCAAGTCTCTGACAAATAGCATGAGTGTAGATGCATGGGCCACATGGGGTATTGTTTCCTTTATTCTATTGATTATAGCTCTTTACTTTTTTATATTCTCAAAACAGATTGGGTTAAAAAAAGTAGGCTTCATATCAGGAATTGTTTTTCTGGTTGTCACCATCTGCTCTAATCTTTTCGCTTCACAACAAAAAGAACATTTAGTCAATCGAAATGAAGCTATAGTAATGAACCCAAGTGTAACAGTTCGAAGTACTCCAAGCGAGAGTGGTACCAGCTTGTTTATCCTCCATGAAGGGAGGAAGGTAAGCGTCAAAGACAACTCTATGAAAGAATGGAAAGAAATTCGGCTGGAAGATGGAAAAGTTGGATGGGTACCAGCTTCTGCTATTGAGGTAATATAAAGGTCATTAATAGATTTTATAAATTCAAGAAAAAAAGATAAGCAAATAATTTGTTTTATCTTTTTTTTTGCTTAAGTTTATAGCGTGATAAAAAATCACATAATATTAACCATTAAATTTATGAGACATGAGAACAATAACGTTTAATGAACTTCGTAAAATTAAAGATTCATTGCCTAGCGGTAGCATGCATAGAATAGCAGACGAACTTGGTTTACACGTAGATACAGTACGAAACTTCTTCGGAGGACACAATTTCAAAGAGGGAAAAAGTGTCGGAATACATCTTGAGCCCGGTCCAGATGGTGGGCTTGTAATGTTGGATGATACGACCGTTCTTGATCGGGCTTTAAAAATCCTAGATGAATTGAATATGAGTATGCAAAAAGAACAGGCTACCGAATCTGTGCAAGTTTAAAATATAACAAACTGAATCCCAATTGAATCAAACAATTGGGATTTCTTATTTGTTTTCACTTTATAAAATGTACATTTATGGAAGACAAATTAGTAACCCTAGCCATTCTGACATACACCAAAGCACAGATCTTAAAGAATGTCTTGGAAAATGAAGGTATAGAAACATACATTCATAACGTAAATCAAATACAACCGGTTGTTTCTTCGGGGGTACGTTTACGCATAAAGGAAAACGATCTGCCACGTGCTTTGAAAATAACAGAAAGTTCTACATGGCTGTCTGAAAGTATAGTGGGAGAGAAGGAGCCTAAAACAGAAAATAAGTCAAATAAGATTTTAATTCCCGTCGACTTCTCTAATTATTCGATGAAAGCGTGTGAATTTGCATTTAACCTAGCAAAAACGGAAAATGCGGAAGTCATTTTGTTGCACGTCTATTTTACGCCTATGTATGCTTCATCATTACCATATGGAGATGTTTTCAATTACCAGATTGGAGATGAAGAATCCGTAAAAACGATTATTCAAAAAGTTCATTCTGACCTCAATGCTTTATCAGAGAAGATAAAAGAACAAGTCACATCGGGGAATTTTCCCAACATTAAATATAGCTGTATCTTACGTGAAGGTATTCCAGAAGAAGAAATCTTAAGATATGCTAAGGAACAGCATCCCACGGTTATTATCATGGGCACTCGGGGAAAGAATCAGAAAGATATTGATTTGATTGGCAGTGTAACGGCTGAAGTTATTGATAGAAGCCGCACAGCTATACTGGCCATTCCCGAAAACACACCATTTAAACAGTTTAGTGAAGTAAAACGGATCGCCTTTATTACCAATTTTGATCAAAGAGATTTAATTGCTTTCGAAGCATTCTTTAATACTTGGAAATCATTCCATTTTTCTGTATCTTTAATACATCTTACTGATTCCAAAGATACTTGGAATGAAATAAAACTAGCCGGCATAAAAGAATATTTTCATAAGCAATATCCTGGGCTTGAAATTCATTATGATGTAGTAATGAACGATAATTTGTTAAAAGGACTTGATCAGTATATCAAAGATAATCAAATAGATATAATTACTTTGACTTCTTACAAAAGGAATATATTTGCTCGATTATTTAATCCAAGTATTGCTAGAAAAATGATTTTTCATTCTGATACACCATTACTTGTTATTAACAGCTGATCAAATCAAGCAAAAAATGGGCATTTACGATTAGGGAATAATTAATATTATGTTTAATATTAAAAAGGAGCAATGTTATTATATTGCTCCTTTTTAATTTTTATCAATTGAAGAAAGTTACCATAAATGTGTGTGTTGATTATCTCTCCCCCCCAACAATATGAATTATGCGAAAAAAAAGAAGGTTACTATTTCTAGCAACCTTCCCATATTTTTCAGACTTATAATTTTCCTGAAAACGATATTAATTACTTCATCAGTTTATCGATTTCTTCAAATTCAGGTCCCATATTTAAGTTATAATAAACTCTATAAAGCCCCTGCAACCATAAATCTTGTTGATCAGGTTTCAAAGCTCTAGCCTTTTCATAGAATGGTTTAGCTTCTTCGTAGAATTTCTTAACCACAGCCTGCGCTTCAGCATATTTAGGATCATTGATATCTGTTGTTGCTTTATCGGCATAATCCTGCGCTTTCATCAAATATACCAAACCTACATTAGAGTATGCTTCTGCATATTCCGGATCAGCCGCAATAGCTTTCTTGTAGTATTCGATTGCATTATCATATTCTTTCATATTATGATAAAGATATGCTTTTACATACAAATACAACTTATTGTTTGGATCATTAGATAACATTCTATCAGCAAACTCCATAGCTTTTGAAGCTTGGTTAGAGCTATTATAATAATCAACCAAATTAGCGAAGAAATAATCATTTCCAGGGAACTTAAGGATCCCCTCTTCCAATGCCTTAATCCATGCAGCAGTATCACCTTTAGCCTTATAAGCATCAGCCATCAACTGCATTGCAAATTTGCCACCATCCTTATCAGATAAAGCTGAAGGAGCATATTTAATAATCGCATCTTTATCGCCTACTCTATCAGCAGCTAATGTTGCGTAATATGCAATTTGCGGAAGAAGCGTATCGTTTTTAGCCAATTCTTTATCAGCTAGCATCGGATAAGAAGCTGATTCAACATATGTTGCAAAGAATTTCAAGGCTTCTTTATTCTTATCCAAGTTAAAATACTGAATACCACCATTGATCAAATTAGGACGTTCAGCCAACATACTTGAAGCATTTGCTTTCCGGTATTTGTTTTTAACTTTCCCCTTTTCATTAGGTATTTCCGCTAATTCATCACACTTAGTATAGTACTCATACATTTTCAGAATGCTATTATACACTTTCAATGTATCATACGGTTTTTTCAAAAAAGCATTTTTCATTTGCTCTTCGTTGATACGTTTCTGAATAAATCCAGCAACGTCCCATGTGTCAGCAAGATCCTTCGTTTCAGGATTCTTCATAGCTTCTTTAATAAGCTGCTCAGCCTGCTTAAAATTAGGTTTTACGTCATTAGCCATACTCTTTGCTTCTTTCACATTCTTCATCTGTGCAAATGAGAAGCTAACAGCCATCAATAAAACCATCGAAAATAATACTCTTTTCATGATTGTTGTTTGATTAATTATTAATATTATGTCTATTCCTCGATTTCGTTGTTGCTTTCGTTTTCATTTACGTCTGCTGCATCAGCAATATCAGGAGCATCAGCATTCGGATCACTCACGATTGTTCCTTCTGCTTCTTCTGCCGGAATTTCATCTTCAAGACTTTCTGTCATAACCTTACATACCGAACCAATCTGATCGTTACGTTTTTCTAGATTTATCAGACGAACGCCTTGAGTAGCACGGCCCATAATACGAACATCAGCTACTTTCAAGCGAATGGTGATACCAGACTTATTGATAATCATCAAGTCATTTTCATCGGTTACCGACTTGATTGTTACCAACTTACCTGTTTTTTCGGTAATATTCATGGTCTTCACACCCTTACCGCCACGGTTCGTCTTACGATAGTCTTCTATTTCAGAACGTTTGCCATATCCTTGTTCAGAAACTACCATCACAGATTCTGTCTCCAAATCTTTGATACAAATCATTCCTACTACTTCATCCTGACCGTCATTATCCAATGTAATACCGCGTACACCTGTTGCTGTACGTCCCATCACACGAACTGCGGCTTCATGGAAACGAATTGCACGTCCATTACGGTTGGCAATGATGATTTCATTGTTTCCATTCGTCATACGAACTTCAATAACGCTGTCATCTTCACGGATAGTTATGGCATTTACACCATTCTGACGAGGACGAGAATACTGTTCAAGTAATGTCTTCTTTATTACACCTTTCTTAGTACAGAACAATACATAATGGCTATTAATAAACTCAGAATCCTCCAAACTCTTCACACGTAAGTATGCAGTTACATTATCGTCTGAATCAATATTCAACAAGTTCTGAATAGCACGTCCCTTAGAATTCTTCGTTCCCTCAGGTATTTCATATACTTTCAGCCAATAGCACTTACCTTTTTGGGTAAAGAACATCATGGTATTGTGCATGGTAGCAGGATAGATATGTTCTACAAAGTCTTCATCACGGGTTTCCGTACCTTTCGAGCCTACTCCCCCACGATTTTGTGCACGGAATTCAGTCAACGGAGTACGTTTGATATAACCCATATGAGAAATTGTAATAATCATCTGATCATCTGCATAGAAGTCTTCTGGATTAAACTCTTCTGAAGAATAAACGATTTCAGAACGACGTTCATCTCCATATTTCGTTTTAACTTCCAACAATTCATTTTTCATTACCTGACGACATACTTCATCATCCGCCAAAATACTTTCCAAATAAGAGATCTGCTTCATTATTTCTTCGTATTCCGCATGAAGCTGATCCTGCATCAGACCTGTCAATTGACGCAAACGCATTTCTACAATTGCGCGAGCCTGAATTTCTGTCAGGTTGAATCGTTCAATCAAGCCTGTTATAGCGTCATTAGGAGTTTTTGCTGCACGAATGATACGAATTACTTCGTCGATATTATCCGAAGCAATTATCAAACCTTCAAGAATGTGCGCACGCTCTTTCGCTTTACGAAGATCGAACTGAGTACGACGAATAACAACTTCGTGCCTATGTTCGATGAAATATTTAATTAAATCTCTCAGATTCAACGTTTTTGGACGTCCATGAACCAAAGCAACATTGTTTACGCCAAAAGATGTCTGCAAAGCTGTCATTTTATAGAGTTTGTTCAACACTACACTTGCATTTGCATCACGTTTTATGTCAATAACAATACGCATACCGTCACGGTCAGACTCATCATTGGCATTTGAGATACCTTCTATTTTCTTATCATTTACAAGATCAGCTATATACTTAATCAACTCGGCCTTATTTACATTATAAGGAATCTCGGTTATTACGATCTTATCATGTGTCTGTCCGCTTTCGATTTCGGCTTTCGCACGCATAATTACACGTCCTCGCCCAGTCAAATATGCCTCGCGTACACCACTCACACCATATATAAACCCGCCAGTAGGGAAATCTGGTGCTTTGACAAATTCCATCAGTTCCTCTACCGTTATTTCCGGATTATCAATATATGCCTCACATGCTTCAATTACTTCCGAAAGATTATGAGGAGGCATATTGGTAGCCATACCTACAGCGATACCGGATGCTCCGTTCACCAGAAGATTCGGGATACGTGTTGGCATAACTTTAGGTTCTACCAGCGTATTATCAAAGTTAGGCTCAAAATCGACGGTTTCCTTATACAGGTCATCCATCATTGCTTCACCCAACTTATTAAGACGAGCTTCTGTATAACGCATAGCTGCAGGGCTATCACCGTCTACAGAACCAAAATTTCCCTGTCCATCTACCAAAGGATAACGCATTGCCCATTCCTGAGCCATACGCACCATTGCAAAATAAACAGAAAAATCTCCATGAGGATGGTACTTACCAAGTACCTCACCCACGATTCTGGCTGATTTCTTATAAGGTTTGTCTGAAGTATTGCCCAATTCCATCATTCCGTATAAAATTCTACGGTGAACAGGCTTAAATCCATCTCTAACATCCGGAAGGGCACGTGAAACGATGACCGACATGGAGTAGTCAATGTACGATGACTTCATTTCCTCCTCGATGTTAATCTTTATAATTCTGTCTTGTTCAAGCATTTAAAATGATTATTAATTATACATTCTACGGTTTGTAAAAAACCACGCTAAAGTACTACTTTTCCCCGATATACGAAAGTTTTTAGAAAGAAAGTTTTATCATGACCGGGACGACAATCCACTAAACTTTAAAATTCAAAAATAAAAAGATAAAAACGATAAATATAATATGGAAAGATAGATAACATCGGCAAAAAAGAGCTTGATATTTGTTATACCTTATATATATAATGCAAATACACCGTTTTTATGGCACGCCATTTGTAGATATAAGAAATAAAGCAAATATTGCAATACAAACTTGATTAATGCGTATATTTGCCAGTGAATAACCCTTAGAAGAAAAGGAAAAGTATGAATAATCAATTCTCACAAAGAGTTTCCGACATTATCGTCTATAGTAAGGAAGAAGCGAATCGGTTGAGAAGTAGGTATATAGGCCCTGAGCACCTGCTTCTGGGAATCCTCCGTGACGGTGAAGGAAAAGCTATCGAGATATTGTCTAAACTCAACACCAATCTAGCTGCTATAAAGCAACAGATTGAAGCTCAGCTGAAGGCAGAAGCTGATGATATGTTATTGCCCGATGCAGAGATACCGTTATCTAATGATGCGGCAAAGATATTAAAAATGTGTATTTTAGAAGCTCGTGGAATGAAAAGTAACATTGCTGATACAGAACATGTATTATTGGCTATTTTAAGAGAAAAAAACAATATGGCAGCTTCCGTACTTGAAGCAAACGATATAAATTATGTGAAAGTACTGGAGCAAGCTACATTGCAACCAGATATAAACTCTGGCATGGGTTTTACGGAAGACGATGATGATGACGAAGAAATGTCTTCTCCTCGTTCCGGCAGAGGTGGTTCGGACGAACGCCAACAGGCACAAACCGCTTCTAAGAAGCCGTCTAATGACACGCCGGTACTTGACAATTTCGGTACTGACATGACAAAAGCGGCAGAAGAAGGACGCTTGGATCCCGTTGTCGGCAGAGAGAGAGAAATCGAACGTTTAGCGCAGATCTTAAGCCGCCGCAAAAAGAATAATCCGATTTTGATTGGTGAGCCTGGTGTAGGAAAATCAGCGATTGTTGAAGGTCTTGCATTAAGAATCATTCAGAAAAAGGTTTCGCGGATTCTGTTTGATAAACGAGTTGTTGCTCTTGATATGACCGCTGTTGTAGCAGGAACCAAATATCGCGGACAATTTGAAGAACGTATTCGTTCCATTCTCAATGAATTACAAAAAAATCCGAATGTAATATTATTCATTGATGAAATCCACACGATTGTAGGCGCAGGCTCTGCGGCAGGCTCTATGGATGCTGCCAATATGCTAAAACCAGCATTGGCAAGAGGAGAAATACAATGTATTGGTGCTACCACTCTTGATGAATACCGTAAGAACATTGAGAAAGACGGTGCTTTGGAACGTCGTTTCCAAAAAGTAATAGTAGAACCGACTACTGCTGCGGAAACTTTGCAGATTTTGCGTAATATCAAAGATAAATATGAAGATCACCACAATGTTTATTATACGGATGAAGCATTGGAAGCATGTGTCAAGCTGACAGACCGCTATATCACAGATCGTAATTTCCCTGATAAAGCTATTGACGCTTTAGATGAAGCCGGTTCACGCGTGCATCTTACCAATGTCAATGTGCCTAAAGAGATAGAAGAACAAGAAAAACTGATCGAAGAGGCCAAAAGCAAAAAAAACGAAGCTGTGAAATCGCAGAATTTCGAACTTGCCGCTAGCTTCCGTGATAAGGAGAAAGAGCTTTCTATCCAATTGGATGAAATGAAAAAAGAATGGGAAGCCAACCTGAAAGAAAACAGGCAAACTGTTGACGCAGAAGAAATTGCCAATGTTATCTCAATGATGTCAGGCATTCCGGTACAACGGATGGCACAGGCTGAAGGTATCAAGCTCGCAGGTATGAAAGAAGATTTGCAAGCTAAAGTCATCGCACAAGATACAGCGATAGAAAAGCTGGTTAAAGCTATTCTGCGAAGCCGTGTAGGCCTAAAAGACCCTAATAAGCCAATTGGCACATTTATGTTCTTAGGCCCGACAGGAGTTGGTAAAACTCACTTAGCAAAAGAGTTAGCCAAATATATGTTTGGTTCTGCTGATGCACTGATTCGTATAGATATGAGTGAATATATGGAGAAGTTCACTGTTTCACGCTTGGTCGGAGCACCTCCGGGATATGTAGGATATGAAGAAGGTGGTCAGTTGACAGAAAAAGTACGCCGTA
The DNA here is from genome assembly GCF_009193295.2 of Bacteroides luhongzhouii. Taxonomy (NCBI): domain Bacteria; kingdom Pseudomonadati; phylum Bacteroidota; class Bacteroidia; order Bacteroidales; family Bacteroidaceae; genus Bacteroides; species Bacteroides luhongzhouii. The sequence continues at coordinate 4,195,710 of NZ_CP059973.1, forward strand.
AACCATATTCAATTGTATTGCTTGATGAGATAGAAAAAGCACATCCGGATGTATTCAATATCTTGCTTCAGGTAATGGATGAGGGGCGTTTGACTGACAGTTATGGCAGAATGGTAGATTTCAAAAATACCGTTATTATCATGACTTCCAATATAGGAACCCGTCAGCTGAAAGACTTTGGACGCGGTGTTGGTTTTGCGACACAAAACCGCCTGGATGATAAAGAATTCTCGCGAAGTGTAATACAGAAAGCTCTAAATAAATCATTCGCGCCCGAATTCATCAATCGTGTAGATGAAATAATCACGTTTGATCAACTTTCTCTGGAAGCGATAACAAAGATTATAGACATAGAGCTGAAAGGATTGTATGATAGAATAGAATCTATTGGTTACAAGCTTGTTATTGAAGATAAAGCGAAAGAATTTATCGCAGGTAAGGGATATGACGTACAATATGGCGCCCGTCCTTTGAAGCGAGCAATTCAAACTTATCTGGAGGATGGTTTATCCGAACTCATCATTTCCTCCTCTTTAAAGGAGGGAGATACTATTCAGGTATCTCTTAATGAAGAAAAAGGTGAATTGGAGATGAAAGTTGTCACTCCGGAATAAGATTATTTCCTGAATAAGAAAATAAAATAATATGCCATAATGTCAGACCTTCGGGTCTGGCATTTTTTTTGTCTCTATCTGAACAAACATCAATTAAAATTAATCAATAGATAAACTAAAAAATATACGTATTATGCAAAAAGGTAATATTGGGGTTACAACAGAGAACATTTTCCCTATCATTAAAAAGTTCTTGTACAGTGACCATGAAATTTTTCTGCGCGAATTAGTATCCAATGCAGTAGACGCCACTCAGAAGCTGAATACGCTTGCTTCTATTGGCGAATTTAAGGGTGAACTGGGTGATTTAACCGTTCACGTTGAATTGGGCAAAGATACCATTACTATTTCCGACCGTGGTATCGGTTTAACTGCAGAGGAAATTGAAAAGTACATCAATCAAATAGCCTTTTCAGGAGCTAACGACTTCTTGGAGAAATATAAGAATGACGCAAATGCCATTATCGGACATTTCGGACTTGGCTTCTACTCTGCTTTTATGGTTGCAAAGAAAGTAGAAATTATTACTAAATCATACAGAGACGGTGCACAAGCCGTCAAATGGACCTGCGATGGTAGCCCTGAATTCACTATTGAAGAAATAGAAAAAGCTGATCGTGGATCAGACATCATCTTATACATTGATGATGACTGCAAAGAATTCCTCGAAGAAGCACGTATTTCCGAACTTCTGAAAAAATATTGCAGCTTCCTTCCTGTTCCTATTGCATTTGGGAAAAAGAAAGAGTGGAAAGACGGCAAGCAGGTAGAAACAGCCGAAGATAATATAATCAATGATACCACTCCTTTATGGACACGTAAACCTAGCGAACTTTCGGATGAAGATTACAAATCATTCTATAGCAAGCTATATCCGATGTCTGATGAACCACTATTCTGGATTCACCTGAATGTTGATTATCCATTCCATTTGACCGGTATCCTCTATTTCCCGAAGGTAAAAAGCAATATTGAATTAAATAAGAATAAGATTCAGTTATATTGCAACCAGGTATATGTTACAGATTCGGTTGAAGGTATTGTGCCGGACTTCCTGACTTTGTTACATGGCGTAATTGATTCTCCGGATATTCCGTTGAACGTTTCCCGTTCGTATTTGCAAAGCGACTCGAACGTTAAGAAGATTTCAACATATATCACAAAGAAAGTATCCGACCGTTTGCAGTCTATATTCAAAAATGATCGTAAGCAGTTTGAGGAAAAGTGGAACGATTTAAAAATATTTATCAATTATGGAATGCTAACGCAAGAGGATTTCTATGATAAAGCACAAAAATTTGCCCTTTTCACCGATACAAATGACAAGCATTATACATTTGAAGAGTATCAAACCCTTATTAAAGATAATCAGACAGATAAAGATGGAAACCTAATCTATCTGTATGCAAATAACAAAGATGAGCAATATAGTTATATTGAAGCTGCCACCAACAAAGGATACAATGTTCTGCTCATGGATGGCCAGTTGGATGTAGCTATGGTGAGCATGCTAGAACAAAAACTTGAAAAATCTCGTTTCACTCGTGTAGACAGTGATGTTGTTGACAATCTTATTGTAAAAGAAGATAAGAAAGGTGAAACGTTGGAAGCCAATAAACAGGATGCAATCACAACAGCCTTCAAGAGTCAATTGCCTAAAATGGATAAAGTTGAATTCAATGTCATGACACAGGCATTAGGAGAAAATTCAGCTCCAGTCATGATTACTCAAAGCGAATATATGCGTCGTATGAAAGAAATGGCGAATATTCAGGCTGGAATGAGTTTCTATGGCGAAATGCCTGATATGTTTAATCTCATTCTGAATTCAGACCATAAGTTGATAAAACAGGTATTGAATGAAGAAGAAAGCGCTTGCCAAGCAGAAGTAGCTCCGATACTTTCTGAAATGGATAATGTCAACAAACAACGTAATGAGTTGAAGGACAAACAAAAAGATAAGAAAGAAGAAGAAATCCCCACATCAGAAAAAGATGAATTAAACAATCTGGATAAGAAATGGGATGATCTGAAAAGCAAGAAAGAAGCTATCTTTATCGGCTACGCAAGCAATAATAAAGTTATCCGCCAGCTGATCGATTTGGCTTTATTGCAAAACAATATGCTAAGAGGTGAAGCTTTGAATAACTTCGTAAAACGTAGCATAGAATTGATTTAATATCGCCCCTTTAAACATTACACATACTTCAAGAAAGAGCATTCAACGTTAAATACACGTTGTAATGCTCTTTTTCAATTTAAAACGCTCGGTAAAATATCGATTAATTGAAAAGTATTGTATATATTTGAACACTTAATAGACAAAAAATTCAATTGTTTGATTTGGGTTATGAGAAAGATTTTTTTAGTGTTAATTACTTTATGGCTGATTATTCCGGCTATCCATGCCCAAAAAGTAGGACTTGTATTAAGCGGTGGTGGCGCCAAAGGGATGACGCACATCGGTATCATTCGCGCTTTAGAAGAAAACAACATTCCTATTGATTACATTGCAGGCACTTCCATGGGAGCCATTATCGGTTCTTTATATGCCATGGGATACTCTCCTGACGACATGGTAGAACTTCTCAAGTCGGAAGACTTTAAACGATGGTATTCCGGAGAAGTGGAAGAAAAATATGTATATCACTTCAAAAAGAATCTTCCCACTCCCGAATTTTTCAATATTCGTTTTTCATTCAAAGACTCACTGAAAAGTTTGAAACCTCAATTCCTGCCTACCAGTGTTGTCAATCCGATTCAGATGAATCTCGTTTTTGTAGACCTGTACGCACGTGCCACAGCTGCTTGTAAGGGAGATTTTGATAAACTTTTTGTGCCTTTCCGTTGCATTGCGTCCGATGTATATAACAAAAAACAATTAGTCATGAAGGAAGGAGATTTAGGAGATGCTGTAAGAGCTTCCATGAGTTTCCCATTCATGTTTAAACCTATTGAAATAGACAATGTATTAGCCTATGACGGAGGTATTTATAATAATTTTCCTACAGATGTCATGAGAGATGATTTTCATCCGGATGTCATCATAGGAAGCGTCGTGTCAACCAATCCCACTAAACCCAAAGAAAATGACCTCATGAGTCAAATTGAGAATATGGTGATGCAGAAAACCGACTATTCCATTCCGGATTCTATGGGGATTTTAATGACGTTTAAATATGACAATGTCAATCTAATGGATTTTCAACGCATTGACGAATTACATGATATAGGATATAATCGAACCATCAGTATGATGGATTCAATCAAAAGTCGTATCCATCGGCGTGTAAATCTGGACAATATACGTTTAAGAAGAATGGTATACCGGAGTAATTACCCGGAACTACGCTTTAAAAATATCATCATTGACGGAGCTAATCCACAACAACAAGTATATATTAAAAGAGAATTTCATAAATCAGATAACAAAGAATTCACTTATGAGGATTTAAAACAAGGTTATTTCCGATTGTTATCTGATAAAATGATTTCCGAAATTATACCACATGCAATTTATAATCCGGAAGACGACACCTACGATCTACATTTAAAGGTGAAATTAGAAAATAATTTTGCTGTGGGGTTGGGAGGAAATATATCCACTTCCAACTCCAATCAGATCTATCTGGGGCTTAGCTATCAGGATTTAAACTACTATGCCAAAGAGTTTATCCTCGACGGGCAACTCGGAAAAGTATATAATAACGTGCAGTTTATGGCAAAGATTGACTTCGCCACTGCTATTCCTACCTCATACCGCTTTATAGGCTCAATCAGTACTTTCGACTATTTCAAGAAAGACAAACTTTTCTCGCGAAATAATAAACCCGCCTTTAATCAGAAAGACGAACGTTTCTTAAAATTGCAGGTCGGATTACCTTTCCTTTCGAGTAAACGAGCAGAGTTTGGGGTCGGAATAGCCAAAATAGAAGATAAATATTTTCAAAAAAGTGTGATTGACTTTGGAAATGACAAATTTGACAAAAGTCGCTATGATTTATTCGGTGGATCAATCAGCTTTAATGGAAGTACCCTAAATTCTAAACAATACCCCACACGTGGATACAGAGAAGCTCTTGTTGCCCAGATATTCGTTGGAAAAGAACGATTCTACCCTGGCGAAGGTAGTACCACCACCAACAATAATAAAGACCATCACTCATGGCTGCAATTATCATACATGAAAGAAAAATATCATAATATGAGTGAACATTGGGTTTTAGGGTGGTATTTGAAGGCATTATATGCCTCTAAAAACTTTTCCGAGAACTATACGGCCACAATGATGCAGGCTGGAGAGTTTTCTCCCACACTACACAGTAAATTGACCTACAACGAAGCCTTTCGTGCCAATCAATTTGTAGGAGCTGGTATTCGGCCTATTTACCGTTTAAACCAAATGTTCCATCTTCGGGGAGAATTTTATGGTTTTATGCCCATTTATCCAATCGAAAGAAACTCGTTGAATAAAGCATATTATGGAAAAGCTTTCTCCAAGTTTGAATATTTAGGAGAAATTTCTGTTGTATGTCAATTACCTTTTGGAGACATCTCTGCATATGTAAATCATTATAGCTCACCGAAAAGGGAGTGGAATGTCGGACTGAGTATAGGTTGGCAATTATTCAATTATCGGTTCATAGAATAATTTTCTACAAAAAAAGTCGTTGAAAAGCTTGCTAGTTCGGGAAAAGTCCGTATCTTTGCACCCGTTAAAACAAAATAATGGCCGCGTAGCTCAACTGAATAGAGTAGCTGACTACGGATCAGCCGGTTACAGGTTTGAATCCTGTCGCGGTCACTTTTTTGAATTAACAGAATGGCCGCGTAGCTCAACTGAATAGAGTAGCTGACTACGGATCAGCCGGTTACAGGTTTGAATCCTGTCGCGGTCACTTTTTCTTGAATTAACAAAATGGTCGCGTAGCTCAACTGAATAGAGTAGCTGACTACGGATCAGCCGGTTACAGGTTTGAATCCTGTCGCGATCACTAAATCCTCTGCATTTTATGTGGAGGATTTTACTTTTCATCCCATTTCATCGAAGAAATCAACCATTATGGGGTCAATGTAAAAAACAGGTTGAAGTGTTAAAAAACTACCCGAGTGTGAGATTCTTTTTAGGCGCATAGCTTGGAGAGTCTGAACAGAAAGAATGGGATATCAGTAACGCCTCGGAATTGACTTCTGAATGCCTTGACTTTTGCGTTGAAAGATTCAGCGCCGGCATTGGTGGAACGGTTGACAAAGTAATTCAGGATTGTGTCATAGTGGTTGCGGAATGTTTCTGTAACAGTGCGGAATTGGCCTCCGGCCATTTTCTGGGTCAATGTAAAAAACAGGTTGTTAAAATGTGATAGTCTTGCTAACTTTGCGGTATGAAACAATGGCAGATATTAAAAACAATCTTTCCGGAGATTATCACGGCCAACTTTGAGTTTGTCAACTACGAGGAAACGTACGAACGGCTGGATTACTGGCTTGACGAGCGTGGTTATATGTCTCGCGAAGATTACAAGAAGGGTACTGTCCGCGAATATGGCTTTACCGAAGAACGTGTGATACAGGATTTTCCGATTCGCGGGAAGGCGGTATACTTGCATGTGCGACGGCGTAAGTGGCGCGACATGGAAGACGGGAGTATCTTTACCTATGACTACGATCTGACGGAAGAAGGCAGCCGCCTGACCCCTGAGTTCGTTGCTTTTTTAAAAGAGGAGGATTGAATCCACCCCTGAGAGCATACGCTCAATCGGTGCTCATTACGGTGTAAATGGCTCCAACCTATCGCGGCAGTATAAGGAGATTTTCAGTGGCTACAGGCAGTGGAAGCAGCTGTGTCACGCCGATGGGTACGTGCTATATCCGCAGAACATCGGTCCGAACCTGGCCATCGACGAGTCTTCGCTCAGCTGCGGCGAGCTCTATACCTTTGTCACCAACCGTGACGCTCACGGCGGGAAGGGCGCGCTTGTTGCGGCGATACGTGGTACCAGGGCTGAAACGGTCATTGCAGTTCTTGAGAAGATATCTTCTGCCAGACGAAAGACGGTAAGAGAGATAACGCTCGACCTTTCGTCATCCATGATGCTCATAGCCCGTCGGTCATTCCCCAAAGCCATCGTGACCAACGACCGTTTTCATGTCCATAAACTCTACTACGATGCCATAGACGAGCTGCGGATATCTCTGCGGTGGATGGCAAGGGATATTGAAAACGAAGAGATTGCACGCTGTCGCAGGGAGGGCATTCCGTATGTTCCTTACCGTTATGCCAACGGCGACACCCGGAAACAGCTCCTTGCACGTGCCAAATACATTCTGACAAAACATGCCTCCAAATGGACGAAGTCCCAGCAATGGAGAGCCGACATCATTTTTGAATTTTATCCCGAGCTGAAACACGCGTATGATCTTGCCATGGACCTCACCCGCATATTCAACCAAAAAGTTGATAAGGACACTGCCCGGCTGAATCTTGCCCGATGGTACGACAAAGTGGAGAAAATGGCCGGAGGCCAATTCCGCACTGTTACAGAAACATTCCGCAACCACTATGACACAATCCTGAATTACTTTGTCAACCGTTCCACCAATGCCGGCGCTGAATCTTTCAACGCAAAAGTCAAGGCATTCAGAAGTCAATTCCGAGGCGTTACTGATATCCCATTCTTTCTGTTCAGACTCTCCAAGCTATGCGCCTAAAAAGAATCTCACACTCGGGTAGTTTTTTAACACTTCAACCTGTTTTTTACATTGACCCCATTTTCTCCACTTTGTCGTACCATCGGGCAAGATTCAGCCGGGCAGTGTCCTTATCAACTTTTTGGTTGAATATGCGGGTGAGGTCCATGGCAAGATCATACGCGTGTTTCAGCTCGGGATAAAATTCAAAAATGATGTCGGCTCTCCATTGCTGGGACTTCGTCCATTTGGAGGCATGTTTTGTCAGAATGTATTTGGCACGTGCAAGGAGCTGTTTCCGGGTGTCGCCGTTGGCATAACGGTAAGGAACATACGGAATGCCCTCCCTGCGACAGCGTGCAATCTCTTCGTTTTCAATATCCCTTGCCATCCACCGCAGAGATATCCGCAGCTCGTCTATGGCATCGTAGTAGAGTTTATGGACATGAAAACGGTCGTTGGTCACGATGGCTTTGGGGAATGACCGACGGGCTATGAGCATCATGGATGACGAAAGGTCGAGCGTTATCTCTCTTACCGTCTTTCGTCTGGCAGAAGATATCTTCTCAAGAACTGCAATGACCGTTTCAGCCCTGGTACCACGTATCGCCGCAACAAGCGCGCCCTTCCCGCCGTGAGCGTCACGGTTGGTGACAAAGGTATAGAGCTCGCCGCAGCTGAGCGAAGACTCGTCGATGGCCAGGTTCGGACCGATGTTCTGCGGATATAGCACGTACCCATCGGCGTGACACAGCTGCTTCCACTGCCTGTAGCCACTGAAAATCTCCTTATACTGCCGCGATAGGTTGGAGCCATTTACACCGTAATGAGCACCGATTGAGCGTATGCTCTCAGGGGTGGATTCAATCCTCCTCTTTTAAAAAAGCAACGAACTCAGGGGTCAGGCGGCTGCCTTCTTCCGTCAGATCGTAGTCATAGGTAAAGATACTCCCGTCTTCCATGTCGCGCCACTTACGCCGTCGCACATGCAAGTATACCGCCTTCCCGCGAATCGGAAAATCCTGTATCACACGTTCTTCGGTAAAGCCATATTCGCGGACAGTACCCTTCTTGTAATCTTCGCGAGACATATAACCACGCTCGTCAAGCCAGTAATCCAGCCGTTCGTACGTTTCCTCGTAGTTGACAAACTCAAAGTTGGCCGTGATAATCTCCGGAAAGATTGTTTTTAATATCTGCCATTGTTTCATACCGCAAAGTTAGCAAGACTATCACATTTTAACAACCTGTTTTTTACATTGACCCCCATTATGGCTCAGCCTGAAAACATGCCATTAGTTGATGCCCTAAGTTTATTCGGGCCAATCCCGCCCCCTTAATAACAATTGAAAAAGCATAGCTTTAGCCTATCTAAAGCTATGCTTTTCTATGTCTAAAGCGCCGCTTTACAGAGCAAAAACACATGGTTAGAGCATTCAGAAGAAAGGTGAAGGGGAATAAAAAATCATAGGCTGATTTAAAATAAATATCCCAATGATTGAGTTCAATCATTGGGATATTTATTTTAAACACTTCGATTTTATTATGAACTAGCCAAGAGCCCATCTTTTTTCAGCATTTAATATTCAATTCATTCAAAACCTTGCGTATTGCCTCAAATGTAGTAATACGAGTAGGAACCAGTGGCAAACGAAGCTTATTCTCAATCATCCCCATAGCATTTAACATTGATTTTACGCCTGCCGGATTTCCATCGACAAATAACAGATTAAATAATTCCGTAAATCGATGGTGAATGGTCAACGCATTGGCAAAATCTCCTTGAAGCGCCAAACGTGTCATGCGACTAAATTCACGAGGAAAAGCATTACCAATTACCGAAATCACACCAACAGCTCCCAATGTTATGAGAGGAAAGGTAATACCATCATCTCCAGAGATTACATTAAAGTTTTCCGGTTTATTTTTAATAATATCATCCATTTGCGTGATATTGCCGGATGCTTCTTTAATAGCAACTACGTTATTGAAATCACGGGCAATCCGCAACGTAGTTTCAGCAGTCATATTTACACCCGTACGTCCCGGAACATTATATAATACAATGGGGAGCTCCGTAGCTTCCGCAATCGCTTTATAATGCTGATAAATACCTTCCTGAGAAGGTTTATTATAATACGGCACCACAGACAATATAGCATCAACCCCTGTAAAATCATCGTTTTTCAATGTTTCTACAATAGCGCGAGTATTATTACCACCTACACCTAACAGAATAGGAATTCTTCCGTTGACGCGGTCAATTACCATCTTTTTTATAGTTTTCTTTTCTTCCTCGGTCAGAGTCGGTGTTTCAGCTGTAGTTCCCAGCACACACAAGAAATCCGCATTATTCTGCAATAGATAGTCCACCATACGCATCAACGCGTCATAGTCAACGCTCTCATCCTCTTTGAAAGGAGTAATCAGTGCTACCCCCATTCCTTTCAATTTAGTCTGTATCATGAGTTTTAATTATAATCTCTAATTTATTTAGCCGCAAAAGTACGAATATTTTTCTTATCTTACGATATAAGTTTCAGAAATTCGTCTTCACTTAATATGGTTATTCCCAGTTTTTTTGCTTTTTCGAGCTTCGCAGGTCCCATATTATCCCCGGCCAGTATAAAACTTGTTTTTGCGGAAATACTCCCAACATTTTTCCCTCCGTTTTTCTCGATAAGCTCCTTATATTCGTCACGTGAGTGATGGATAAACACACCGCTAATAACAATAGACTGTCCTGCCAACTTATCAGTGTATCCACTCAAATCTTCCTCTGTGCGGTAAAGTTGCAGTCCAGCCTCCTTTAGTCTATTAACTAACTCACGATTAGACGCATTAGCAAAATAAGCAAGTATACTTTGAGCTATTTTTTCTCCGATTTCATCGATACTGACCAATTTCTCAAGATCTGCCTGCTGTAAATCATCGATATTCTCAAACGACTTCGCAATCTTTTTGGCCACAGTCTCACCAACAAAGCGGATTCCCAAAGCAAAGATTACACGCTCGAAAGGAACTGTTTTACTTTGCGCAATTCCCGTTACGATATTCTCTGCCGATTTTTCACCCATACGATCCAAACCTTTTATATCGTCAGCTGTAAGTTTATATAAGTCGGCCGTATTTTCAATTAACCCCAATCGATAGAACAGATCCACCGTTTCCGGCCCTAATCCATCAATATTCATAGCCTTTCGGCTAATAAAATGCTCTATTTTGCCTTTGATTTGAGGAGGACACGCTGTTTCATTCGGGCAATAATGAGCGGCTTCTCCTTCATATCTGACTAATTTACTGCCACATTCAGGACAATTAACAATAAACCGGACCTTCTCACCAAGCATAAAACTACGCGCATCTTTATCCACCCCTGTAATCTTAGGAATAATTTCACCGCCTTTTTCCACATAAACCATGTCTCCAATATGCAAATCAAGTCCCTCAATAATATCCGCATTATGCAAGGACGCACGTTTTACAACTGTTCCTGAAAGCTGCACAGGATCCAAATTAGCTACCGGCGTGACAGCTCCGGTTCTTCCTACCTGATAAGTCACCTTATTCAAACGGGTCAACGCACGTTCTGCCTGGAATTTATAAGCAATAGCCCATCGAGGAGACTTAGCCGTAAAGCCCAGATTCTTCTGCTGCCTCAAACTGTTCACCTTTAGAACGATCCCATCTGTGGCAACCGGTAGATTTTTACGCTCTACATCCCAATAATTGATAAATTCAAAAACCTCCTCTAACGTCTGACACTTACGCGTCAAATCAGAGATTTTAAAGCCCCATTTTGCCGCTTCCTGAAGATTTTCATAATGTCCGTCACAAGGCAGGTTATCACCCAGCAAATAATATAAATAGGCATCCAGTTTGCGGGAAGCCACAATAGAAGAATTCTGCAATTTCAGTGTGCCGGAAGCCGCATTTCTCGGATTGGCAAAAAGCGGCTCTTCACGTGCTTCTTTCTCTCGATTCAGCCCTTCAAACACTTCCCATGGCATAAGAATTTCTCCACGTATCTCAAAAGAGGCTGGATAATTATCACCATGCAATACAAGCGGAATAGAACGGATCGTTTTCACATTATCCGTCACATCATCCCCCTTTTCTCCATCACCACGGGTGACGGCACGAACCAACTTTCCATCTTCATAAGTCAGTGAAATAGAAGTACCGTCATATTTCATTTCACAACAAATCTCGAAATCCTCATTCAATGCCTTACGGACACGGTCGTAGAAGTCCGTCACTTCCGCTTCCGAGTATGTATTTGCCAGTGACAACATAGGATATTTATGAGCCACTTGCGTGAAATTCTTGTTTAAATCACTACCTACACGCATCGTAGGCGAATTTTCATCTTTATATTCTGGATGTGCCTGTTCCAAATCCTGAAGTTCACGCATCTTGTCGTCAAACTCTTTGTCCGAGATTTCAGGAGCATTCAACACATAATAATTATAATTATGCCGATGAAGTTCGGCACGCAATTCCTCTATTTTTTCCTTTATATCCATATTTCTTCGATTGTTTAAGGCAAAAATACATGTTTATCTTTGAATATTTGTACTTTTGCGAAAAATTAAAAGATTATGCGTATTGATATTATAACAGTTTTACCCGAAATGATTGAAGGTTTCTTCAATTGTTCTATCATGAAACGAGCTCAAGACAAAGGACTTGCAGAAATACATATTCACAATCTGCGTGATTATACCGAAGATAAATATCGCCGTGTCGATGATTATCCCTTTGGAGGGTTTGCCGGAATGGTTATGAAAATAGAGCCCATCGAACGTTGCATCAATACCTTAAAGGCAGAACGCAACTACGATGAGGTCATTTTCACGACCCCTGACGGAGAACAATTCAAACAGCCAATGGCAAACAGCCTCTCGTTGGCACAGAATCTCATTATTCTTTGCGGACATTTCAAAGGTATTGATTACCGCATCCGCGAACACCTGATTACTAAAGAAATCAGCATTGGAGATTACGTATTAACAGGAGGAGAACTGGCAGCAGCGGTAATAGCGGACGCTATCGTACGTATCATCCCTGGAGTCATTTCTGATGAACAGTCCGCACTTTCCGATTCTTTCCAGGACAATTTGCTGGCAGCACCCGTATATACGCGACCAGCGGATTATAAAGGATGGAAAGTTCCCGAGATTCTATTATCCGGTCATGAAGCAAAAATCAAAGAATGGGAACTACAACAATCCCTAGAACGTACCAGAAAACTTCGTCCCGACTTATTGGGAGAGTAAAATAGAGTGTAAATAAAAACGACGGTGAAGATTATGTAAATCCTCACCGTCGTTTTTATTTTGCCTTCAGTTTAAAAATCTTGCTTATTGCTAATATCTTCAAACACTAATTTATTTTTCATCTGCTATTTTCAACCCATTTATTCTTCCTTTATTCAAAAGGCAAATAGCATTTTTCTTGCAGATACAGTGCGAATGGTTATTGTATGTTTTCAATTATACCTCAAGCGCACCTATAATTTCCTTTACTGACTTACACCCGTGTCTTTCCAGGTAATTATTTATACCATCTTCCACCTTAATCGTGACAGCAGGATCTATAAAATTTGCCGTACCAATCTGGATAGCTGTCGCACCTGCAAGCATGAATTCGACAGCATCCCTCCAGTCCATAATACCTCCCAAACCAATGACAGGAATATTTACCGTTTTAGCAACTTGCCACACCATACGTAATGCGATAGGTTTTACGGCAGCTCCCGACATTCCTCCTGTTATCGTTGATAAAATAGGGCGTTTACGTTCCGCATCAATTGCCATACCCAGCAATGTATTGATTAATGACACGCTATCTGCACCACTTTCTTCTGCTGCGCGAGCTATTTCGGTGATATCCGTAACGTTTGGAGAGAGTTTTACGATAAGTGTCTTTTTGTAAGCAGAACGCACTGCTTTCACTACTTCTGATGCTCCCTTTGCTGACACACCAAAAGCCATACCTCCTTGCTTCACATTGGGACAAGAGATGTTTAGTTCTATAGCAGGAATTTTGTCAAGTTCATTAATGATTTCAGCTGTTTTTACATAATCTTCGATAGCAGACCCCGAAACGTTTACAATCATATTCGTTTGAATGTCTTTTATACGGGGATATATATGCTCTACAAAGTAGTCAACACCCTTATTTTGCAGTCCTACAGCGTTTAACATCCCCGAAGGAGTCTCTGCCATACGTGGATAAGGATTCCCTTCACGTTTGTGAAGAGTCGTCCCTTTTACAATAATACCACCTATTCGCGCTATATCAATAAAATCAGAGAACTCTTCACCATATCCAAATGTACCGGATGCTGTCATTACCGGGTTCTTCATTTGTAATTCACCAATATTTACACTCAAATCTGCCATAGTAATTTATTTATATTAAAAACAGGACCTTCCTTACATACACACAAGTGACCTTCTGTCGTATTTTCCACACAGCACAAGCATGCTCCGATACCACAAGCCATTGTATTTTCCAAAGAAACTTCACATTCTATTTGATTACTTTTGGCATATTTTGCCACAGCCACCATCATTGGTTTAGGACCACAAGTGTAAATCTGCTCAAATCGTACCTTATTTAATATAGAATGTTGAGTTACGTATCCCTTTTCGCCATGGCTACCATCTTCCGTAGTAGTATATACCTCTCCATATTTGACAAACTCTTCCAGCTGCAACAAATCTTTGTCGCTACGGGCACCTAACAGGAACGTAGGTTTGTGGCCTTTTTTAGCCAATTGCTCACCTAAATACAACATGGGAGCTGTTCCGACACCTCCACCAACTAATAAGAGCTTATCAGAAGCCTCCTGAGGCATTGTGTATGCATTTCCCAGCGGAAGCACCACGTTAATTGTATCACCGGAATTAGCCTCTGCCAGACATCTTGTTCCATCACCAACCAGCTGGATCAGAAACCAGACCTCATTTCGCTGTTTATCTACAAAATTAATAGAAATAGGACGACGCAAGAATGTAGTAGGCGAACCGTCCACCCGGATTTCCGCAAACTGCCCAGGTAACATTTCGGGCAGTAATGACTGAGACGTCAATTTTAGCAATACATAGTTTGCATTCAATCTGATATTCTCGGTCACTGTCAGATCTAAAATAAATTTCTTCATGTATGGATATAAAAGTATAAATTCGTATTCCGGGTACAAAGATACAGGAAATTGCTCAAACCACCGATTTTACTCTTTATTTTTCAGGCCTAAACGTCTCATAGGTATTATCATCGAAAAATATTCTTATTTCTGTGATTTTCCTAGCAGGCTTTTCTATATACCTAATCTCTTGTTTTACAATCTCTTTAGGGGCATTTTCAGCGTTTCTTAATGGCATTTCCTTGCGATTTTCCGGAATAGCCGGCTCTTTGGACGAATTTATGAGATTCTCATCGAATAAAGAAGGCAGATAATCGCTATTAGAAGAAGAAAAAGAAGTCTCTTCATGAGATACCATCATTTCGCCTTTTCCATAAAGCAACCATTCAAGATTTACATAGTCATACTTTTGATGAACCTTCATTACGACCTCTAAACTGGGCTTATTCCGATCATTTAAAATATGAGAGAGAGTAGATTGTTGTACTCCGATTGTTTCAGCAAAAACTCTAGGAGGAACTTTTTCTCTTTCCATTATCATTCTGATTCTGTCTTTTATTTCCATACTACCTTCTTTTTATTACAATTGTATGTGCTATGCAGCTAATTCACAAAAATACGTGTCACATCATTGATAATACAAAGGTAAATATTTATATTCACAAAAGCAAATTACAAATATAAAAATATAGATATTACAAAAGTATATCATGTAATACAAATCGAATATCACGTTTGTAACTCAAATAAAAAGAGTAAATATAGACATATATCTTTAATTGAGCAATTATACATAAAACACAGATATATAGAGATATAAGCATTATAGTTATAAATCAGACGCCATTATTCACAAATATACATGCCACTTAAAAAAGGCTTTTATAGTACAAATTGATACAACAACATATATAACACTGATTTACAATTAAATAAGTACTTAATCCTTATTTGTTAATAGCTATATAACTACATTTATATATGGAATATTAGTCTTGTAATCGTTTGAATATACTTTTGTAAACATTCAATACCTATCACACTTGTATATTATTCACATTAATACTTTATACATCAGTAACAGACATAATACACAAAAGTAAATATTGATAGTTGCAAAAGCAATAAAAGAAAGGAATCAACTTCATGCTTTACCAATGTATATTGCTATTTTTATCTAATCATCCTTTACAATTTTCTCTAAAAAGCAAATCCTTGCGATATTTCTGTACCAATCTCCAGTTATTTATTTTTTTTCGATTCTAGAAGGCCTATTTTTCATATAAATAAATGATATACAATAATTTAACCTCAATAAAGTGAATTTGCATTTCTATTAAACTAGAAAAAAATCATTCTGTAACAATCAAATGTAACCTGAACTATCAAAATGACATTAATGGCCAGCTTTAGAAAAAGAGAAAATCTCCATTCTCACTATAAAACGGTAGCATCAAAATCCAAAATGCTTTTTTGATAAAACTCAAGGATCAGTAAACTTTTCTCATTAGAAAACTCAAGCTTCAGTTTTAATGAAAATGCTTTTTTTGAAGATAGGATAATATAAAATAAAAAAAACTGTTTGTATGATTAGCCAAACAGTAACTCTATAAAACGATGAAAGAACTAAATCTATTTGTAAAATAATCACAGAAAATAGTGGGAGTCCTTTTGAAGAAAAGTATAATTATGGGAATGTAAAAAAGACATATACTCCCCATTTCTATCTATGGTAAAAGTATATGTCTGATATTATATGTAATTCTTAATTCGATTTAATGCAAAATTTTAAACACCAGCTCGCGAAGAATATCCCCATCTGTCATAGAACTGT
Organism: Bacteroides luhongzhouii; assembly: GCF_009193295.2. NCBI lineage: Bacteria > Pseudomonadati > Bacteroidota > Bacteroidia > Bacteroidales > Bacteroidaceae > Bacteroides > Bacteroides luhongzhouii. The sequence goes on from NZ_CP059973.1 coordinate 4,211,998, forward strand.
TTTGAACTCCTTTAGATTTTGCATCAGCATATCGTATTTCTCCAACAATTTGCATCGTCTTTACTCCACTATATTTTCGCATTGCTACCATATAATCCCGAGCCTGCCACGGAGTTCTTAATCCTAGCATATTTGCAATTCCCTGCTCTGATTTATCCGGTGCATAATAAGCCAACATCAAGTTGGAGTAAAAGCCAAATAATAGAGAAAGCGTCATTTGGATCGGATTCGTTTTCGGATTTTCCTCAAAATATTTTATTATTTTGTTCGCTTTCAATATATCCTTTTCCACTAAAGCACTGCGCAATTCGAAGTTATTATAATCTTTGCTTATGCCGATATTCTTTTCTATTTGTTCAGGAGTAACACGTTTCTGTCCGGCAGGTAAAGTGATAATCAACTTTTCAAGTTCTCCGGTCAGACGACTTAAATCCGAGCCTACAAAATCAGCAAGCATAGAAGTAGCCTTTGGCTCCATATCAACCCCTTTTCGTTTCATATATGAAGCGATAAAACCGGGTAGTTGCGCATCTTTGATTTTTTTAGACTCAAACAATACACCTGTTTTTTCCACCTCGGCAGCTAACTTCTTTCTACGATCTAACGTTCCATGCTTATGGCATATCACTAAGATAGTGGAAAGCAAAGGTTTTTGAAGATAATATGACAACTCCTCCATATTGCGCACGGCTTGCGCTTCCTTAACTACTACTACTTGATGTTCCGACATCATGGGATAACGCTTTGCGGCATTTATAATCGTTGCCACATCCACGTCAGCACCATACACAACAGTCAGGTTGAATTCTTTTTCCGTTTCGCTCAACACATTATCCGTTATGTAATCTGCAATCAAGTCGATATAATACGACTCTTCTCCCATCAGGTAATAGACAGGGCGATACTGCTTTGCTTTCAATTCCTTGAGGATGTCATCACAGGTCAATTCTTGTTTTGCCATATATATTTTTTCAGAAAGACCGGATTACCAGTCGAATTTCAAGTGTTTAACAGTTTTCTTTTCATCAATAATCATACGCAGAGAAGCAATGCCAATTTCAACATGCTCTTCTACATAATTTCTGGTAACCAAATTATCGCTTTTATCCGTTTTCACTCCGTCTGGAGTCATTGGCTGATCGGATACCAATAATAATGCACCGGTAGGAATATGATTGGCAAAGCCACAACTAAACAGAGTTGCAGTTTCCATATCGACTGCCATAGCCCGTGTCTTTGTCAGATATTCTTTGAACGCATCATCATGTTCCCAAATACGACGGTTGGTGGTATATACAGTACCGGTCCAATAGTCGCGGCCTTTGTCACGGATGGAAGAAGAAACGGCACGCTGCAACATAAATGCAGGCAACGCAGGAACTTCAGGAGGAAAATAATCATTGGAAGTTCCCTCCCCACGGATAGCCGCAATAGGAAGAATCAAGTCACCAAGCTGATTTTTCTTGTCGATACCACCACATTTTCCGAGGAATAAACATGCTTTGGGACGAATAGCACCCAGCAAGTCCATGATGATAGCTGCGTTGGGACTTCCCATACCGAAGTTAATCATTGTGATGCCTTCGGCAGAAGCAGAAATCATATTTGCGTCCCTTCCTAAAATAGGAACATTAAATTGATTTGCGAAAATCTCGACGTACTTGTTGAAGTTAGTCAACAGAATATACTCTCCAAAATCCTCCAGGTTACGTTTTGTGTAACGCGGCAGCCAATTAGCTACGATTTCTTCTTTTGTTTTCATAATTATCTATTAAATTTGTGCTCCCAATAATGGGAACCATTATTTAACTTACAAAAATAATAAATGTTATCGTTAAACCTACCAGTATTCGACACTAAAATAAACGTACGAAACGGAAAAAATGTAATTTTCGATGTTATTCGTAAACGATATGTCGCCCTTACCCCTGAAGAATGGGTACGGCAACACTTTGTTCACTTTCTTATTGCACACAAAGGATATCCGACTGCGCTTCTTGCCAATGAAGTAATGGTTAAGTTGAACGGTACTACCAAACGATGTGATACAGTACTTTACCGGAGGGATTTATCAGCCCGGATGATTGTAGAATATAAAGCACCACATATTGAAATAACACAGGCCGTTTTCGACCAGATCACCCGGTATAATATGGTACTGAAAGTAGATTATCTGATTGTCAGCAATGGAATGCAACATTATTGCTGCCGTATGGATTATGAACATCAGAGTTATACGTTCCTACAGGATATTCCTGATTACCATTCTTTATAAAATAATCCGCTGCATTCGCCTTAAAAAAACAGACTTGCCAACAAGAATAAAATAGCGTCACTATCCCCTCAAGATAGTGACGCTATTTGCCTACTATGGTGACGCCATCCCGAACAGATAGCGTCACTATACCAACTACCCTTTCAGACAGTCTCAAACAGCTTTTTACTTCTGCGCTGCAGCATCTTTCCCCCCACCATCATCAGCTTTCTTTTTACTGAACCGCTCTTGCAATTTCTGCATCAATTCGTAAAAATTAGGAATATAAACGGTAGCCAATAAAGTATTCATAGCCATACCAAACACAACAGCGGCCCCCAATGCTATACGACTTTGCGCACCTGCACCGGTGGCGAACAACAATGGCATCACACCTAATACAAAAGCAAAAGATGTCATCAGGATCGGACGCAAGCGGACATGTCCCGCTTCAAAAGCAGCTTCTCGAATCGAATTACCTTCGGCACGGAAATCACGGGCAAATTCCACAATCAAAATTCCATTCTTTGCCGAAAGCGCAACAAGCAAAATGATACCGATTTGTGTATAAATACTGACCGGAGTTCCCATAATCAGACAGCCAATCATGGCCCCCAACAATGCTACCGGCAATCCGATAACAGCTGCCACCGGACTGGTCCAACTTTCATACTGCGCAGCAAGTACCAGGAAAGCAACAATTAAAGCCATCACCAGTACAATGGTAGTCGTATTTCCTGCCTGTGTTTCCTGATAAGCCACAGAAGTCCATTCATACCCAAACTCATCTTCCAGCTGTTCCTTAAATAATGCTTCCATTTCCTGTATGGCCTGCCCGGTACTACTTCCCGGAGCAACATTACAAGTCAGAGAAGCAGTCGAATACATATTATAACGGTTTATTTGATCCTGTCCTAACTGTTCCTCCACTTTGGTGAAAGAAGAAAAAGGTACCATCTCTCCTGCCGCATTCGGCACACTTAGTTTCAAGACATCATCAATCACACGCTGTGCCTGATCCCGTGCCTCAATCTTCACCTGATAGATACGACCGAATTCAACAAAATCATTTACATAAGCCGCTCCCATATAATAGCCCAATGTAGAGAAAACATCATTCAAGGCAATCCCCATAAACTGCACTTTATCACGGTCGATATTCAAGAAATACTGCGGAACATTTGCCTGGTACTGACTGGACACAGATGCTAAAGCCGGTTTAGAATGATAAGAAGCAAGCAACGCATTGATAGCCTGCTGCATTTCCGTTGGTCCCAGATTACGCCGGTCTTCCAACTGAAGTTGCAAGCCGCCGGAAGCACCCAGTCCCGGAATAGCCGGAGGAACCATCGCAAATACTTCCGCAGCCTGAATAGTCATATACGCTTCACCATTCAAACGGTTGACTACGGCAGCAGCCGTATGCTCCTTCCCTTTCCTTTCATCCCAGTTTTTCAGTACCACAAAATAAGTTGCCGAGTTACTCTGCTCGCCGCCACCCATTATCGAGAAACCGGAAATACCAATATAATTTTTCACTTCCGGATAAGAATCTAGAATTGCATTTACCTTTTCTCCCACTGCCTGCGTACGCTCAAGACTAGCTGCAGGTGGAAGCTGAACAACAGCAATAAAATACCCGTCATCCTCGTCCGGGATGAAAGTAGACGGCCAATGCATAAAGAGCAATACAGCAATAACAGTCAAGGCACCGTAGGAAACGAGAGCCATTCCGGGACGTTGAAGCAACCATTTGACAATCTTGTCATACACTCCTTGCGTCTTGTCATAAGCCTTATTGAAACCCTTGTATATAAAGAAGTTAGAAGGTTTACTCTTTTCAAGAAACAACGCACAGAGCGCAGGGGTCAATGTCAACGAATTAAAACCACTCAACACGGTAGAAGCAGCAATAGTCAATGCAAACTGCTTATACAACTGTCCCGAAATTCCACTAATCATCATCGTCGGAATAAACACAGCCAGCAGTACAAGCACTACCCCGACAATCGGACCTGTAATCTCTCCCATCGCTTTCGTCACTGCTTCGCGAGGTGAGTATTGCCCGGTTTCCAGTAACCTCGAAGCATTCTCCACCACCACTATCGCATCATCTACCACAATGGCAACTGCCAGAATCAGCCCAAACAACGTCAGTGTGTTGATAGAGAAACCAAATGCCGCCATCACGGCAAATGTACCAATCAACGATACCGGGATGGTAATACAAGGAATAATCACAGCCCTCCAATTCTGCAGGAACAGGAAAATAACGAGAATCACCAGCAAAGTCGTTTCAAAGAATGTGACCATCACTTCATCAATAGAAGCATGAATCACGTCGGTCGTATCCAAAGTGACATTATACGAAACTCCTTTCGGGAAACTTGCCGCCAATTCCTCCATTTTAGCCTTCACTCCTTTGGAGACATCCAGCGAATTGGAACCCGGTTGCTGGTAAATAGCAATAGCTGCCGTAGGTTTTCCATTCAATCGCGACACTACGCTATATGACGCAGAACCCAAATCGATGCGTGCAATATCCTTCAGGCGAAGCATCGCTCCGTTTTGTTCGCGACGAATAATAATATTGCCGAACTGTTCCGGAGATTTCAATCGCCCCTGGACATTCAATGTATACTGAAAAGCATTATTATTATCCTGCCCGATAGGTTGACCGATATATCCGGCAGATACTTCCACATTCTGCGACTGGATAGATTGATAAACCTGTTGCGGTGAAATATTCCGTATACGCATAGCCTCCGGATCGAGCCAGATGCGCATCGAATAGTCCCCCGCTCCCATAACATTCACAGCACCCACTCCAGGGACACGTGTCAGTTGGTCTACTAAATTCAGTTTGGCATAATTAGTCAGATACAGACTGTTATATACAGAATCCTGCGAAGTCATTGTCAGGAACATCACAATATTTGAAGACTGTTTCTGCACAGTGACTCCTTGCACTACTACCGGTTCCGGCAGTGATGATTGCGCGATACTTACCCTGTTTTGTACCTGCACAGTTGCCATATCGATGTCCGTACCGACAGCGAATGTAATGGTCAGAGAATATGCTCCCGAAGAAGAAGAATTGGAAGACATATAAAGCATACCGTCTACGCCATTCACCTGCTGTTCGATAGGAATACCCACTGTTTGAGCAACAGTTTCAGCATTTGCTCCGGGATAAACGGCAGAGACCTGCACCGTTGGCGGCGTGATCTCCGGAAATTGCGCCACAGGCAATATATTGAGTGTAATCAGACCGGCTACTACAATAAGCAGGGCAAGAACAGTAGCAAATATCGGTCGGTTGATAAAAAACTTAGAAAACATAATATATAGGTTTAAAAGCAGCCTCTCCACAACCTTCTCCCAAAGAGAGGGAACAAGAAAGTTACTTTTGTTAATTAATCGGTTTTAAGTACATCACCTTTATTGATTTCATTTGTTAGTCAATCAGTTACCAAAGAGACTCTACTTCTCTCTTTTGGGGAGAGAATCAGGGAGAGGCTTTATCTTCATTCCGTCTCTGACTTTCATCAAAGCCTCTGTGACATACTGTTCTTGTGGAGAAAGTCCCCCCACTACCTGCCGTAAAGTGCCGTCGACCAACTGCCCTATTTCAATATGCCGGTAATGAACTATATTCGAATCATTTACAACATATAAATATTTGCCTAACTGATCGGTCCCGATAGAACCATCTTTCACCAGCACTGCATTTTTAGCTTCTCCATAAGGTAAAGTAATGCTTACATACAACCCACTCTTCAATATCCCTTTCGGATTATTAAAATTGGCACGAACCGTCAGCGTACCTGTATTCAAATCTACATTGGGTGAAAGATAGTCGAGGGCAGCCGGATAAGTTTCAGTTCCCTCCTTTCCCAGTTGAACCATTATTTTCTGCGGAAGATTGACCGGTAATTGCTGGTTATCCATAGCCATCGTCAACCACTGATTATCAGCTACATTGAAGTAAGCATACATCTGATTATCCTTATAAATAGTGGCCAATGTGACCGGCTGCAACGAGCCGCCTACATAACTTCCTACGTCCACCGTCGCTTTACTGATAGTGCCATCAAACGGCGCACGAACATAGCAATATCCCAAGTTTGTACGGGCAGTGCTCAAAGCTGCTTCCGCATTACTGACAGCCGCAACCCCTTCCGCCACAGACGATTCCGCCTGAAGCACCTGTATCTGACTGACAGCATCACTCTTTACAGCCTCTTTCATACGGCTATAATTATTACGGGCATATTCCAGTTGCGCCTGGGCGGTTTTCAGTTCTGCTTCTGCCTGCTCCACCTTATCTTTATACAAGGTAGGTTCAATGACAAACAACAGTTGCCCCTGTTTCACCCGTCCTCCGGGGACATATGAGGTAGACTGCAAAGTTCCGTTCACTCGAGCCACAAGATTCACCGTTTTTTCAGTTGTCAGATAACCCGGGTAATCTTTCGTCAAAGTAATATCCTCCACTATGGGTTTGGTCACGCTAATTTCCGGAGTTGGCATACCTCCCATCGCTCCTGTACTTTTCTTCTCCTTGCAACCCGTCAATATAGGCAGTGCAAGAAAGATATACATCAGTTTTTTCATATCTGTTAGGTTATATATTTATTGATTGATTTTTATTCTCTCCAACCGCCTCCCAAAGCCTTGTAAAGGGCTATCAGTTGCAAAAGTGAACTCCCTTGTGCCTGCACCAGCTGATTCTCATAAGATAACAGAGAACGTTGCGCATCGAGTACGTTTTGGAAAGGCGAGAGCCCCTGCTTGTACAGTTCCAGTGAAAGTTTCAATGTCTCAATTCCTTGATTACGCACTTCCCGCAGGGCGACAATCTGTTTGATTGAATTCCGGTAAGCATTCATAGCGTTGTCAGTCTCCTGTACGGCAGTCAAAACCGTCTGGTTAAACTGATTGATCGCTTCATCCAGTTGCGTTTTTGCCAGTCGGGTTGCATTCACCAATTGTCCTCCGCTGAAAATAGTCCAGTTCAATGACGGAGCGATTTCATAAGTCATACTTTTACTTTTGGTGAGATCCTTCAAATCACGGGCGGCATATCCAAATGATCCTTTCAAGAAAACTTTCGGCAACCAATCCGCTTTCGAGGCTCCGAGCAATGCTGCCTGTGCATTCACGCTCAATTCCGCACCTCGTACATCAGGCCGTCTCAATAACAAATCAACAGGCAGCCCCACTCCAATCGGTTCCATGTAATCGGGCAGCGTTCCGCCGGATTCGAGAACCGGGCGAATATCCTGCGGATACATTCCCAACAAAACGGCCAATGTCGTTATATACTGATTGATACCCGCTTCCAGTTGAGGAATGGAGGCTTTCGTGCTATACAACACAGATTTAGCCTGTGCCACATCGAGCTTGGCAACAAGCCCGGTATTATAACGTACTTCCGTGATTTTCAAGACTTCTTCCTGCGAAGCACTATTTTTCTTCACTACTTCAAGCTCTTGTTGCAATTCCCTTAGATTGATATAGGCTGAGGCTACCTCCGCAGCCAACGAAACCATAACGCCCGTGTACTCTTCCTTACTGGCGGCAAAATTCTCTTTCTGTGCTTTTACCCGCTTACGGATACTGCCGAAGATATCCAGCTCCCAACTCATACTTAGCGAAGCATCATAATAATGATCCGTTGTTTGAGGCAGCGAACTGGTATTTCCACTTGTTTCCTGACGAGTCCACCCAGCATTCAGTCCGATGGAAGGAAAGAAATTACTGCGTTCTATCCAAAGATTGGCACGGGCGGCGGCTATACGGTTAATTGCCATCGCAACGGAATAATTACGATCTACTGCCAGAGCTATCAAAGAGTCCAGTTTGGCGTCTTGGAATGACTTCCACCAATGGTCATCCACCGGAAGTATCTGTTGAAACACTTCCCCGCTCTCTTCCCAATCGTTAGGGAGCGGAGCTTTCAAATAACGGTTTGCAGTCTGTCCAACCGCAGTTACAGTCGAAAGAAACATAAGGAGCGATGTGCCCCACATTCGTATACTCATATCAGTTCAGGTTTTTATGAAATGAAAAGATAACAACTAAAGGGTAAGTTTGTTTACCGGATTCGATTCCCCATATGGGCACTTGCTAAAACAAAAAAGCCCCGCATTGCTGCAGGGCTTACTTTATATATCAAAATAGTAACTTTACTTACTACTTAACCGCTTTCTTTATTCAGCAGTTTTTCTTCTGATAGCTCTTTTGGTAGTAGTTGCCGGAGCTTCTTCCACCTTGTGCTCGATTTGTACACCAGCCAATTCCGGGTCAATCATAATACGTCCACAATATTCGCAAACGATTACTTTCTTACGAGAACGGATATCCAGCTGTCTCTGGGGTGGAATCTTGTTAAAGCAACCACCACATGCGTCACGTTGTACATACACAATACCCAATCCATTACGAGAGTTCTTGCGGATACGTTTGAAAGACTGCAACAGACGTGGTTCAATCTTAGTTTCCAAGTCTTTAGCTTTGTCTCTCAATTTCTCTTCTTCCTGTTTGGTCTCAGAGATAATTTCATCCAGTTCGCTCTTTTTCTGCTCCAGGTCTTTCAGCCTTTCGTTTAGAATCTGATCGTTCTTTGTCACTTCAGCTTCTTTTTCTTCTTTATCAGCAGAATATTCTTTGATTCTCTTTTCGCAAAGTTCGATTTCCAGTGTCTGGAATTCGATTTCCTTCGTCAAGAAGTCATATTCACGGTTGTTGCGAACATTGTCTTGTTGTGACTTATATTTTTCTACTGAAGCCTTTGCTGTTTCGATTTCTACTCTCTTGCCGGCAATAGCAGATTTCAGTTCATCCACTTCAGCTTTGATCTTGTCGATACGGGTACTCAAACCAGCAATTTCATCTTCAAGGTCTTGCACTTCCAACGGAAGTTCACCTCTCAATGTCTTGATTTCATCAATCTTAGACAACATTGTTTGCAGTTGGAACAGTGTCTTCAGTTTCTGTTCTACCGTCAACTCATTCGGATCTTTTTTTGCTTCTCTAGCCATTTTACTTATAAATATTTTATGGGATTCGTATTTATTTTACTCAATTGGAGTGCAAAATTAGGAAATAAATCCCGGATTATGGAATAAAAAATTTCTTTTGTATATTGTTCGCTTTCGTAATGACCAATCTCTGCCATCAGAATATCTTCTTCATGGCCGAAATAATCATGATATTTAATTTCGCCGGTAATAAAAACATCTGCTCCCGACCGGATCGCCTGTGGAAGCAAAAATGCACCTGCACCACCACACAATGCTACTTTCTGTATCTCTCTTCCCATCAGCTTGTTATGACGCAGACACCCCACTTCGAATGTCTTCTTGATGCGTCTCAAAAATTCGAGCTCTGTCTCCGATTCATCCAATTCACCGACAATTCCCGCCCCCGCCTGCGACCAATCGTTCACCAACGGATAAATGTCGAATGCCGGTTCCTCATAAGGATGGGCAGCCAATAAAGCTTTGATGGTTTCCGCCTTTTTAAAGGAAGGAAGAATCGTTTCAATCCTCACCTCCTCTTCGTGGTGCAGTTCTCCGATTGTTCCACAGAAAGGATGCGTTCCCTCTTTTGCACGGAAAGTTCCCTCTCCTTTCAGATTGTAACTACATGAATCATAGTCACCTATATTTCCGCATCCGGCGGCAAACAATGCTTCACGTACCGCGTCTGCTTGTGCGTAAGGGACAAAAGTCACCAACTTGACCAAGTTATTCTCTTTCGGCTCAAGCACTTTCAAATTCTTCAATCCGATTTTTTCGGCTATCTTATAATTGACCCCACCTTGTGCATTATCCAGATTCGTATGTGCTGAATAGATTACAATATCATTCTTTATTGCTTTCAATATACAGCGTTCCACATAATCCTTGCCCGTAATGGATTTATATCCTTTAAAAATCAGCGGATGATGAGATATGACGAGATTGTATCCCAACGCAATCGCTTCATCCAACACAGCTTCAGTAACGTCAAGACACAACAAAGCCCCTGTTGCTTCCGCTTCTGTCAATCCGATTTGCAGGCCGGCATTATCAAAGCCGTCTTGCAATGGCAGAGGCGCGAATCGTTCAAGGGCGCTTACTATTTGCTTAATTTTCATTATTTGGTAGAAAATTTGGCTGCAAATATAATAAATAAAAAAGGAATAATCATACTAAACGGTCGTTTTTTAGAGAATTTATCGTTATCCATTTTTTGAGACCACCGTAAAAGATATAAAACACCACATATGAAAAGTTTAAGTTTCAGAAAAGACTTGGTAGGTGGTAAAGAGCCGTATTTTCTTCATGCGCCAGAAATTACAGGAAGAACTGAAAGACTTCCGCTAAACTCTAACTATATCCACATCGGTTTCAGATTAAACAATTGATTTCATTTTTCAGTTTTATCAATAGGTAATAGGCAAAGAGAGTGTATATTCTTTTTGCCTTTTGGCTGTTTTCATCGGGCAAATATGGATAATGTGCTCACAACCAGAGCTAAAAGCAAAGATAACCCGTTATTTGTGTCTAGCTTTTGCTTTTCATCTGCACTTTGTTTTTCAGCGCATACCGTTCATCTACTACCCTGTCGGTAGGAAAGAAAGTGAAAATAAGCCGCCACTCTCCTTCTTTATAGATAAATTTACGTCCGCTGGCTCCACGAAGAATTGCTTCGTGCTTTTCCCGCAGGAACGATTCGATATGTTCCGGCATTTCAGTGCCGGATGCCGAAAACTCCACTATTATAAAAAAATGTGGAATAGATATTTCAGCTACTTTACGGAATATCTGCTCGGCAACTGTCATTTTCGGGGTTCTTTGGTTACCTCTAATAATTTCCCGTATGCGTCAAAAGATCGGCGTGAAGCCAATGAAATAGTTATCATCAGCGACAGCATAGATGCCGTAAAAGTAATCACCATAATCATCATCTGATACTTGATGGCAACGTTCGGACTGCTTCCTCCCAGGATTTGTCCGATCATTGTGCCTGGAAAAGCTACCAATCCCATCACGGAAATGTTCGCAATCAGCGGACTGAAGGATTTAATAATGGCCTGTCGGATAAATGGAGCCTGCGCTTCCTGCCTTGTTGCTCCGTTTCCCAATAAATAACGGTACAACTGTTGCTCACGTTTCAATCCGCTATAATAAGTATTCAAAGCTATCACATTGCTCGAAAGCATATTACCCATCAGGATACCGAATATCGGAATAAAGTATTGGGCGCTAAATATATTGTCCAATTGAAGAACAATACCGATAAAGTACAAGCCTACCAATACAACACTACAAAGAAATCCTACCGTAATAGGGATTAATAAGATACGACGTTTCAACTGGGTACGCACCAGTGCTGTCTGTCCGGCTACGAATATCATAATTATCACCCAAAGGAAGTTGATCCAGGGATTGTTCCATAAAAAGAGATATTTCAGATACATGCCGATAAAGAACAGTTGGATAATCATCCGTACTGTACCAATCAGGGCAGGTTTCAGTAGTCCCGTTTTAAACTTCCAAAGATAAAAGAACGGAATGGCAAGCAGAAGCAAGCCTATAAAAAGATTATAATATGATATATCAATCGTTCCCACAGTGTATTCTTAACAATTCTATCCGATTCGTGTTAGAGTTCTCTCCAATCGTTACAATTCTATTAAATAATGACAACCCGAAGCAAAGTCCTTATCATGCGATACGGTCAGCACTGCTGTTCCCCTTTCTGCCTGTCGCCGGAAGAAAGACAAGACTCTACCGGTCGAATCGGCATCCAAAGCAGAGGTCGGTTCGTCTATAATAATCAAAGGTTTATTGAGCATAGCCGCTACAGCGAGCATGATGCGTTGACGCTGGCCGCCCGACACTTCATTCACTCTCTTGGTATATAATTCATGTTCCAGTCCCAATTCATCAAAACAAGCAAAAAGCCTTTCTTCCGAAAAAGGGGCAGAACGGTTCACTTTCAGTCCGAACGGGAGAGCTACCATCTCTTTCACCCATTCAAAAGGCAATGCCAATTCCTGGGGAATCCATGCAATCTGCCGCCTGACTGTATCAATAGTCGATTTATCCAGTACCATTCCTCCTATCCTGATTATCCCTTCTTTCAACGGAACAAAACCCATTATCGCATTCAACAAAGAAGTTTTTCCACAGCCGGATTGCCCTACAATGCAAGCGGTTTCTCCCCTTTCCAATTTCATATTAAAACCGGAAACAAGAACCTCTGTCCCAAAAGCAATACAAATGTTCTCAATATGTAGCATTTAATCGTACCTTTTGAAAATTTCACCAAAAGTATAAAAAAACAAGGGCATACGTATCAAAATCCCTTTGTTTTCTTAGAAATTTTCTTAGAACGACATGTTTTGTCGTCACGTGACATTATCTTTGCTCTTGATAATTAAAATTAATACCAAATATGGGCAAGAAACGGGAAGGAATGCAACGATTGCTGGTCATTATCAATAAATTAAAAGGACCGCAACAGTATGTGCCGCGTAAAGAATTGGAGAACTACGTGACACATCGCATGGAAGAACGAGATGGAACACCTGTAGACATAAGAACTTTGCAGCGAGACTTCAAAGATATAGAAGATCTATTTGGTATCCGCATCTGTTTTGATAAGAAACAAAACGGTTATTATATCAATGAGGAAGACGATTTGAAAAAGGAGCAGTACGAACGGCTTCTGCTAAACTTCGACCTATTGAATGCTTTGGACAAAACTTCCAACCTACACACCTATGTTCTTGCCGAACATCATCGACCAAACGACAGTGAATGTCTTCCGGCATTGATAAAAGCCATTAAATTCTTTCACCCGGTAGAATTCAGTTATATTTATGTACGTGAAGGAGACAAAGTACGCAAAAAGAAAGTCTTACCTTATTATCTGAAAGAAGACCAGCAAAGATGGTATCTCCTCGCCTATGACAACAACATATTAAAAACTTTCAATATAGACTGTATCCGCAATCTCAAAATCCTTTATGAGGAAACCTTCAAAAGGAATATGAATATTGATGCAAACAACTTATTTAAAGACAGCTACGGCATCTGGAATCAGACAGATATTCCAGTAGAAAATATTGAACTAAGCTATAGTGCATTAGATGGCAGTTTCTTGAAATCGATTCCTTTGCATCATTCACAAGAAATCATTACGGACAATGAGATGGAATTTCGAATCAGATTACGCCTTCGTATTACTAATGATTTTGTAATGGCATTGCTCTCACGTAGTAGTTCACTTACAGTAATTGAGCCGTTACATCTTCGGGAACGGATACGGAAAATTTATGAGGAAGCAATAAAAAGACATTTATAATATAACGTTTAACATTAAAACTATGAATCTATTTAAAGCATTATTTGGTAGCAGTTTTTTTCAGCAAGAAATGAAACGTAATCAACAATATCGCGACAACTACGCCTGTTGCGATGATATTGACGTAAATATTGATCTTGCAGAAGAAATTGAAAACGAAACACAGAATGAAAAACTGGTTTTGTCTGACTATATACCTGAATCTTATTTATATGACAATGAGCATGGAGAAATGGATGATGAGATAGATTTGATAGAGTAAGAGATTGATTGTTAACGAAGACTATACTTAAACCTAAAAAAAACAATACCCTAGAGTGTTATATTGCAAAATATATCTATATTTGCACTGTCATCATGAGCAATTATATGACATTACATTTTATTAGATGAAAGTGTTTTGCTTTTATCCTTATTCGGGAAATCTGGTAAATTTCAAAAGGAACAGGGATAACAATAACACTCATCACTTGTATTTTCGTATGTGTTACCTATGCGCATATCTATACAAGTGTGGGGTATTGTTTATTTGTTCCTTAGGTTTACCAGAACCTCCCGATAGATAAACAGACGACTCCACACTTTCTTTTTTATGTATAACCTCATTTTAGGGAGTCGAAATGATATTATAAATAGGATGTTTATGGAAAAAATTTCGGCAATTCCCAAACCTGAAATTGGAGTTAGAATTCTTCTTTCTCGAAAAATTGGTGTAAAAAAACATGATGAAGACTTTTTAATTCTAACAGTGCTATTCTGTTTATTCATGTTATGTTGGATATTTGCGTTTTTAAATTTTATAGGAATAGATGTCTAATAATATAAACTTTGATTATATGGAAAACAATAATGAAATAAAAAAGATTGATTCTTCAATGGTTGAATGCCCCTTTTGTAGGAATGCAATAGAAGCTCCTTCTAAACCGGATGTTATATTCAAATGTCCCAAATGCGATAAAGAATTGATTACATATAATATAACCCAAAGTAATAAGACACTAAATACCAAAGATAACATGTCACTTATTTATTGTAGAGAGTGTGGTAAACAAATTTCAAGTCATGCCCAAAGCTGTCCTTTTTGTGGATATCCTCAAAATGAACAAAGCTTAAATAGTAAAGGAATCAGTTTAGGCTATTTATTTATAAGTTTTATAATTCCACTAATTGGAATAATCTTATGCTGTATTTCATGGAATAATGATGACAGAAAAGCAAAATCTGCCTTAATAGGTACATTAGTGGGAGTACTATTTACTGCTGTGATTTACTCTATTCTTTAAGAATGTATGCTCTATTCTAAAGTAAATTCAGCAACATAAATAAGACTCTCAAACTAATGAAAGGAATAAAAAAATCAAATTTGAGATAACACGAAAGCATATGGAGAATAATAAATTTAAAGAGATTGAAAATACACTTTTAGATAAAGCAAAATTTAGAGATCCTGTAAAAAGCATAGAAGATGCACCACCTTGTTTTGGCATCTATTGTATTAGAATCAAAAATGTAGATCAACTTATCGAACCGTGTAGAATAGCACTTAAAGATAGGCAGCATGATATTATATATATTGGTATCGCCAATAATTTACAAAAACGTTTGAAGCAAGAACTTATAGCAAAAGGTCATGGTACATTCTTCAGAAGTATTGGAGCTATTTTAGGGTTTACACCACCTAAGGGATCTTTAAAGGATAAAAGAAACAAATATAATTATAAGTTTAAGAAGGCAGATGAAAACAAGATTATTCAATTTAATAGCGACAATTTACTAGTTAATTATATCATCACAAAAGAAAGAGATGAAGCCTGTGAAGAGTATTTAATAAAAAAATACCGTCCTATTATCAATATTGATAAAAATCCGGAAGTCCTGTCTATTGTTCGTGAAAAAAGAGAACTTTGTAGAGAAATCGCTAACAGATAATAAAATCAACTAAGAATAATTTTCAACTTAGTATTGAGAATATTAAGCGCATTAATAAGCTCAATCTGTTATATATCAGGTAACTGAATAAAACATTTACAATAGACATTTACACATAAGCTATCCCCTTCATCTACCTCATAGTATAATGGAGTGATTAGATAAACAGAATTACAGCCTCTATTTCTTTCATCATTTCGCTCCGTTTTACCAATTTTCATTTATCTTTGCCTCACTAATTAATTCAAGAAAAGGTTATGATACTGAATGAAAGAGATACCCGTCATGAGCATGTATTACAAGTAGCCCGCCAGATGATGACGGCTGCGCGTACTGCTCCGAAAGGAAAAGGAATCGATATTATCGAAGTGGCCCTAATCACGGATGAAGAGATTAAACAACTATCGGACACTATGATAGCTATGGTAGAAGAACACGGAATGAAATTTTTCCTTCGTGATGCCGACAACATCTTAAGTGCCGAATGTGTTGTATTGATAGGAACACGCGAGCAGACACAAGGCTTAAACTGCGGTCATTGCGGCTTCACCACCTGCGCCGGACGTACCGAAGGAGTTCCCTGCGCATTGAACAGCATAGACGTAGGTATCGCCATAGGTTCCGCCTGCGCTACTGCCGCCGATTTGCGTGTAGACACACGTGTGATGTTCTCCGCCGGGCTGGCAGCACAACGTCTGAACTGGCTGAAAGACTGCAAGATGGTAATGGCCATTCCTGTAAGTGCATCTTCTAAGAATCCGTTCTTTGACCGGAAGCCAAAGCAGGAAACGAATTCATAATAATACGTAATGATGCGTAACAGGCACACTGACGACTGACGCAGACAATAAACTGATTTTATAAATAACTAAATAGATAATAGTCTAATGGGAATCATGGTTGGACTTCCCAGCCCAAGTGGCTCGGAGAAAGATTTGCAGTTGAATTTCGGCAAAAACATGACCGTGCAGGTAGAAATGAGAGCACCTCATTTGCCCGCCGAATGGCATATGCAGAGTGGTATACAGTTGACATGGCCACACGCCGGTACAGACTGGGCATACATGCTGGCAGAAGTGCAAGAGTGTTTTATAAACATAGCCAGAGAAATAGCGAAGCGAGAGTTACTACTGATTGTCACTCCCGAACCGGAAGAAGTGAAAAAACAGATAGCCGCTACCGTCAACATGAGTAATGTCCGCTTTCTGGAATGTGCCACCAATGACACATGGGCACGCGACCACGGAGCTATCACCATGATAGACACCGGCACCCCTTCCCTGCTCGACTTTACATTCAACGGCTGGGGACTGAAATTTGCTTCCGAACTGGATAATCAAATCACCAAACAAGCGGTAGAAGCCGGAGCCTTGAAAGGCCAGTATGTAGACCACCTCGACTTCGTTCTCGAAGGAGGCTCCATCGAAAGCGACGGAATGGGCACACTGCTCACTACCTCCGAATGTCTGCTTTCTCCCCAGCGGAACGGGCGACTGAACCAGGTAGAGATAGAAGAATACCTGAAATCAACCTTCCACCTGCAAAAGGTTCTTTGGTTAGACCACGGCTATCTTGCCGGTGACGACACCGACAGCCACATCGACACCCTGGCACGTTTCTGTTCTACCGACACCATTGCTTACGTGAAATGCGACGACAAAGAAGACGAACACTACGAAGCATTACTTGCAATGGAGGAACAACTGAAAACATTCCGCACCTTAGCAGGAGAACCCTATCGCCTGTTAGCCTTACCGATGGCGGACAAGATCGAAGAAGACGGCGAACGCCTGCCCGCTACTTACGCCAACTTCCTGATTATGAACGAAGTTATTCTCTACCCGACATACCATCAGCCAGCGAATGACCAAAAAGCAAGAGAAGTGTTACAACAAGCATTTCCAGAACATCAGATAATCGGAATAGACTGCCGTGCCCTGATTAAGCAACACGGTTCTCTGCATTGTGTCACCATGCAATACCCATTGGGAGTTATAAAATAACAAATGAATTAATCAAGTAATTATTCATCATGAAAAAGATAAAAGTCGGAATCATCCAACAATCCAATACCGCAGATATTCGGGTCAACCTGATGAACCTCGCAAAGAGTATCGAGGCTTGCGCTGTTCACGGTGCGCAACTGATTGTGCTTCAAGAGCTACACAATTCACTTTATTTCTGCCAGACAGAAAACACCAACCTGTTTGATCTGGCTGAACCTATTCCCGGACCATCCACAGGCTTTTATTCCGAGTTGGCAGCCGCCAATAAAGTAGTCCTTGTCACCTCTCTTTTTGAGAAACGTGCCCCCGGACTATATCATAACACCGCTGTTGTGTTCGACCGCGACGGAAGCATTGCGGGAAAATACCGGAAAATGCATATTCCCGATGATCCGGCTTACTACGAGAAATTCTATTTCACTCCCGGAGACATCGGTTTTGAACCTATTCAAACCTCTTTAGGAAAGCTGGGCGTACTGGTATGCTGGGATCAATGGTATCCGGAAGCTGCCCGCCTGATGGCACTGAAAGGTGCGGAACTTTTAATTTATCCTACCGCCATCGGCTGGGAAAGCAGTGACACGGACGACGAAAAAGCCCGCCAACTCAACGCCTGGATTATTTCGCAGCGTGCCCACGCCGTTGCCAATGGTCTTCCTGTCATCTCCGTCAACCGTGTAGGACACGAGCCCGATCCTTCCGGACAGACAAACGGCATCCTATTTTGGGGAAACAGTTTCGTAGCAGGACCGCAAGGAGAATTCCTGGCACAAGCCGGAAACGATCATCCGGAAAACATTGTAGTGGAAATAGATATGGAACGCTCGGAAAACGTCCGCCGTTGGTGGCCTTTCCTCCGTGATCGCCGGATTGACGAATACGAAGGACTTACCAAACGCTTCCTCGACTAAAGTTCACTACTGAAAGTTATTGCAGAAGTTCTCTATATAAAGTTTATTACCTAAAGAAAATAAGAAAGGATATTCAGTAAATATCCCTACAATAAGAAAATAAGAAGGGCACAGAGTTAAAATCTAAATTAAAAACTCCGTGCCCTTCCTATATATTATATTTAATAACTATTTCATTGAAAAGTTATTTTCTTGTTGGCTAGGAAATTAGCTCCTCCATAAATAAACAATCCCAAGAATTGAGCCAGATATTCATTCACGTCCAGTCCTTCTACCAATAAGATAAGAAATAAAAACTGTGCGGTGTAAGCCACGGCAAAAGCAGAACAAAAGAGCAGTATCTGTTTCCAGATACTATTCTTTTTATTTTCTACGGGGAATATCCAGTATTTGCACCAGATAAAGTTATGGGTTTGAGCTATCAGATACGCTGTTATATTAGCCACCATATAGTCGCCGTCAAATGACATTTCTTTCATCATTAACCATACAACCAACGCCATAATCAAAGCGTTCATTGTACCGATGACTATAAAACGGAATATGCGTACAGATTCTTTCACTCGCCCTCTTTCAGATCAACGATCAAATTCAGTTCATCAAGCTGGCTCTGGTCGATTGCAGACGGTGCGTCCAACATTACATCACGTCCGGAATTATTTTTCGGGAACGCAATGCAGTCGCGTATAGAATCCAATCCTGCAAACAAAGACACCCAGCGGTCGAGACCGTATGCCAAACCACCGTGAGGAGGTGCACCATACTTAAAGGCATTCATCAGGAAGCCAAACTGTGCCTCTGCCTTCTCCGGAGTGAATCCAAGAATCTCGAACATCTTCGCCTGTAATTTCGCATCGTGGATACGGATAGATCCACCGCCAACTTCCACACCGTTGATTACCATATCATAAGCATCTGCACGTACAGCTGCCGGGTCAGTGTCCAACATCGGAATGTCTTCCTCTTTCGGATGAGTAAACGGATGATGCATAGCCATCAGACGGCCTTCCTCTTCGCTCCATTCGAACATCGGGAAGTCAATCACCCAAAGGCAAACAAACTTATTCTTATCACGCAATCCCAATTGAGTACCCATTTCCAGACGAAGCTCGCAAAGTTGTTTACGTGTTTTCATTGCATCGTCGCCAGACAGAATCAAAATCAAATCACCCGGTTTAGCGCCGAATGCCTCTTTCATTTGCTGGAGCACTTCCTGTGTATAGAATTTATCTACACTCGATTTCACCGTTCCGTCTGCTTCCACGCGGGCATAAACCATTCCTTTCGCGCCAATTTGCGGTCTCTTTACGAATTCGGTCAATGCATCCAGTTGCTTACGGGTATAAGTCGCAGCACCTTCGGCGCAGATACCACCCACATAAGCCGCATTATCGAATACAGAGAAT
The DNA here is from genome assembly GCF_009193295.2 of Bacteroides luhongzhouii. NCBI lineage: Bacteria > Pseudomonadati > Bacteroidota > Bacteroidia > Bacteroidales > Bacteroidaceae > Bacteroides > Bacteroides luhongzhouii. Next base: position 4,231,868 of record NZ_CP059973.1, read on the forward strand.
CCGTGACCTTTCATGATATCCATCAGTTCCACGAATTTCATGCCGAAACGCAAATCCGGTTTGTCGCTACCATAATATTTCATGGCGTCTGCCCAAGACATACGTTGGAATGGTTCATTTAATTCCACGCCACGAAGAGTCTTAAACAAATGTTTAGCCATTCCTTCAAAAGTAGTGATAATATCTTCTTGCTCAACGAAGCTCATTTCACAGTCGATCTGCGTAAATTCCGGCTGACGGTCGGCACGCAAGTCTTCGTCGCGGAAACATTTCGCAATCTGGAAGTAACGGTCGAAACCGGAAACCATCAACAACTGCTTCAAAGTCTGTGGAGATTGCGGAAGTGCGTAGAACTGTCCCGGATTCATGCGTGACGGCACCACGAAGTCGCGTGCGCCTTCAGGAGTAGAACCGATCAAAACGGGCGTTTCCACTTCGATGAAACCCAGACTATCCAGATATTTGCGAACTTCAATTGTCATCTTATGACGCAGTTCCAGGTTGGAACGTACAGAGTTACGGCGTAAGTCCAAGTAACGGTATTTCATGCGGATATCATCACCCCCATCCGTGTTATCTTCGATAGTGAACGGAGGAGTCATGGCAGTATTTAGTACGTCCAGTTCGGAAACAATGATTTCAATATCTCCGGTAGGAATGTTTGCATTCTTGCTGAAACGTTCATTAACCGTTCCTGTCACTTGAATGACGAACTCACGTCCCAATTTATTAGCACGTTCACAGAGTTCAGCATTAATTTCTTCATTAAAAACCAATTGGGTAATTCCGTAACGGTCGCGAAGGTCAATGAAAGTCATCCCTCCCATTTTACGGCTGCGCTGTACCCATCCGGACAGCGTGACTTGTTTGTTTACATCAGAGATTCTAAGTTCTCCACATGTGTGCGTTCTAAACATATATTTTTTTATTTAAACGATTATCACTCGCGTTTTTATTTTGATCGAACCAAAACTGCGCAAAAGTACGCAATAATTTGTAATTCGCTGTCAGTAATCCGTTATTTTATCAGACTTTCTTTGTCAGTTTTTTCAATATTTTCTTGTTTCTATCCGTTATATTGTCGACGATGGCTTCATTCATCAATTTGATACCATTCATATATTCCTGCGCTCTTTGGAGCACATTGGCCGCGTCTTTTTCCGATGCTCGCGGCACTACCACGCGCAATCCCCTTTGAATCAGTTGAATATTTACATTGGCATCCGTTTCCATGGGGTCACCATCAAAATGCACGACGCCCGGAGTAGTCCGGCGGATGCACAACTGCTTGCAGCGGAAAGTCTTGATACGGCTATTCTGATCGATTGTTTTATTGAATAATTGAAAGGCTAATGAAGGAACATCCAAAACGGTGAACGGCTCAAGAATGGTCACATCCAGCAAACCATCCGTCAGGGTAGCTTGTGGTGCGATATAAGCGTTGTTTCCGTATTGCGACGCGTTTCCGCAGGCAATCAGGAAGGCTTTATACTTGGAGACTCCATTTTCCGTTTCCAGTTCGTACGTTTCCGGCTCATATTTAAGACTTTCCTGCAAGGTTTTCTCCAGATAAGTCAATACCCCCCGTTTACCGGCATGTGCAAACTTCAGACTGACAAACGCGTCGAATCCCACTCCGCAAGTGCAGAAAAAATCCGTACCGTTGATCTTACCATAATCTATCACGTCCATGCAACCTTCGTTCAGCACTTCCAATGCTCTCTTCGGTTCCATCGGTATATGCAGATGTCTCGCCAGTCCATTGCCCGATCCGCAGGGAATAATTCCCAATGCGGTATCAGTATGCACCAACGAACGAGCTATTTCATTGATCGTTCCGTCCCCACCGATAGCCACTACTATATCTGTTTTCTCTTCGGCAGCTTTAGCAGCTATTTCTACGGCATGACCGGCTCTTTCCGTATACACTACTTCCCAAGAGTATCTCGCCTTGTCTATTTTTTCGTCCAGCAAGTTAAGAATCAATTCTTTACTTTGTGTTCCCGAAATAGGATTGACGACGAATTTTATTTTTTTCATTCTTTCGTTCATGCTATTCTTGTCGATTGTAGACGACAAAAGTAATATAAATATCTTAAATTTTAAATCTATTAGAGGTTTCTAATCACATGTGAGCAACTTTTTTCTCTTAAAAAGAACAGATAAAAGCAAATTTTGTTATCTTTGCCCCCTGTTTTTAAACACTTGTTAAGATAAAAAGATGTAAGATCGTCAGCGAACGATCTGAGTATGAGTATAAAAATTATAATTCATGGGATTATTACAAGAGAAGTTAGCTAAGTACGACCTGCCACAAAAGTTTATGGCACAGGGCGTTTACCCATATTTCCGTGAGATAGAAGGAAAGCAGGGTACAGAGGTAGAAATGGGCGGACACGAAGTGTTGATGTTCGGTTCCAATGCATACACTGGCCTTACGGGAGATGAAAGAGTAATTGAAGCAGGTATCAACGCCATGCATAAATATGGTTCCGGTTGCGCAGGCTCGCGCTTCTTGAATGGTACGCTTGACTTGCACGTTCAGTTGGAAAAAGAACTGGCTGCCTTTGTAGGCAAAGATGAAGCGCTCTGCTTCTCAACCGGTTTTACTGTGAATTCCGGAGTTATTCCTGCTTTGACAGACCGCAATGACTATATCATTTGCGATGACCGCGACCACGCATCTATCGTAGACGGCCGTCGTCTCTCCTTCTCTCAACAATTAAAATATAAGCATAACGATATGGTGGATCTGGAAAAGCAACTTCAAAAGTGCAACCCGGATTCAGTGAAACTAATCATAGTGGACGGTGTGTTCTCTATGGAAGGCGATTTGGCAAACTTGCCCGAAATCGTACGCTTGAAACATAAATACAACGCTACTATCATGGTAGACGAGGCTCACGGCCTGGGCGTATTCGGAAAACAAGGACGTGGTGTCTGCGACCATTTCGGTCTGACTCACGAAGTTGATTTGATTATGGGTACTTTCAGCAAATCACTGGCTTCCATCGGCGGATTTATCGCTGCTGATTCTTCTATCATCAACTGGCTACGTCACAACGCACGTACTTATATTTTCAGCGCATCCAACACTCCGGCTGCCACTGCATCTGCTCTCGAAGCTCTCCACATCATCCAGAATGAACCGGAAAGACTTGAAGCATTGTGGGAAGCTACCAACTATGCATTGAAACGTTTCCGTGAAGCTGGCTTTGAAATCGGCGCAACAGAATCACCTATCATCCCTCTTTACGTACGTGACACGGAAAAGACTTTCATGGTTACTAAAATAGCTTTTGATGAGGGTGTATTCATCAATCCGGTTATTCCGCCGGCATGTGCGCCACAAGATACTTTGGTGCGTGTGGCATTGATGGCAACTCATACGAAAGACCAGATTGACCGTGCCGTAGAAAAGCTAACCAAGGCATTTAAAGCACTGGATATTTTATAATCTACAAAGAATAGCTCACTCTTATCGGGTGAATAAAATAAAGCCTGACACAAATCAATGTGCCGGGCTTTTATTTTATCTCCCTCTAACAGGAAATCGAACTATAAACGGAGGAGCCTCTGCTTACTTCCACCTCTTTCCCCCGATGCATCCTCTTCTTTACTAAAGAGCAGCTTCGCAAATTCTTTGGCAGAACAAACCACCGAAAGTCTCCCGAATCCTTTAACACGATGATTAATCTGGGTAGCAGAGGATGATTTATCCTCTGCTACCCAGACTATTTGTATCCGGATTTAACTCCTTAACAGCCTCTTTGACCGCTTTATGAGTCGGCTTGCGATATACCTCCGCCTGTTGAACAGGGACAATTTCATTCACCATTCTTTCATATCCTTTTTTCTCTAACAAGTGTACTTCTTTTTCACCTGTTTCTTTTTGTTTTCTTGTTTTCATAAGGCTTTTCATTTTAAAATTCTTATTTATAAAACAGAAAACACCGAAGGAAAGTTCATACCCACAGATGATATATGTACAGGGAAACCACGCCCAAATATACCACTATAACTTGTTCATTCCTGCACTGTTTTGAATCCATTGCCACTAATGATTTCATTCGTTACTTTTAGGTAATTGCTTCCCTATTAATATCTATTTCATAGCCTAATGAATTTTCGTTTGACAGTTGTCGAACGAACGCTTAACTTAAGTTGAACTATCGCTTGACAGTTGTCAAACGAAAACTCATTAGGCAATCAAAAAAATAATATAGGCAAGAAGAAAAAATAAAAGTAGCATAGTAGCGAGATATAATTAACTATAGCATAGTTTATTCATTCTCGCACGGAGATGAAACAAACTTTTAAGTCGGTTGCCCTGATTTATGTATACCCTTTCTATAATATATAAATTAAATCATATATTTGTGTTTTCATTCAACTTGTCCTTTTAATAAATTATGAAAGAAAACAAATATAATAACAGCCATTTTTTCAGTCAGTATTCTCAAATGTCCCGTTCGGTAGAAGGCCTGAAAGGAGCCGGAGAATGGCATATATTGCAGAAAATGCTCCCCGATTTTGCAGGGAAAAGAGTTTTGGACTTAGGCTGCGGATTCGGTTGGCATTGCGCCTATGCGATAGAACACGGAGCGACACACGTTACCAGAATTGATATTTCGGAGAAAATGCTCGAAGAAGCCCGGAAAAGAAATCCTTCTTCACTCATTGAATATCAATGCATGGCTATCGAAGACTTTGATTTCCAGCCGGATTCTTATGACATTGTCATCAGTTCGCTAACCTTCCATTATCTCGAGTCTTTTACAGATATATGCAAAAAAATCAATAACTGCCTGACTCCGGAAGGCGCCTTCGTCTTCTCCGTAGAACATCCGGTATTTACAGCCTATGGCAATCAGGAATGGCATTACGACCAGGACGGGAAGCCTATCCATTGGCCGGTAGATCGTTATTTTACGGAAGGCAGGCGCACGGCAGTCTTCTTGGGCGAAGAGGTTGTCAAATACCACAAGACGCTGACTACGTATATAAACGGACTCCTTCAAACCGGATTTGAGATATGCGAACTTATAGAGCCACAACCGGACGAAAGATTGCTGGATACCATCCCGGGAATGAAAGATGAATTACGGCGTCCAATGATGCTTCTGATCTCTGCCAAGAAAAAAAGTGAAGACGCAAAGCTATGAGATTCAAGGCATTGAAAAATAATAGATAAAAAACATTCGTTTAGCTATTGTTAATTAAAAAATACTCCCTATCTTTGCACCGCTTTTGAAAAGAACAACCCTTCAAAAAAGTAGCGGGGTGTAGCGCAGTCCGGTTAGCGCACCTGCTTTGGGAGCAGGGGGTCGTGGGTTCGAATCCCGCTACCCCGACTACAAAGAAAGAGGGAGTTCGATAAATAAAGCATTTCGGGATGTAGCGCAGTCCGGTAGCGCACCTGCTTTGGGAGCAGGGGGTCCCAGGTTCGAATCCTGGTATCCCGACAAAATTAAAAGAATATCAATAAGTTACAAACATAAATGTATTCTTTTTAACTCGATCTTCAAAGTGTCTATAATTGTCTTTTAGTTGGTAAATCGTCAATATACAATTAAAAGTTATTATTATGGCAAAACAAAAGTCTATTGTTATCTTACCACACCTAAAAGATTGTGGTGGCGATTTGAGTAAAACATGGTTCGTAGAGTATTCATGTCGCAATCCTCAAACAGAAGAAATGAAACGTTTCCGGGTCTATAATGGTTTTGCAAAATTAAAGACCAAAGAAGAACGTTACGCATTCGCAGAAAAAATCATAAATGAGATTAAGGAGAAGTTCACTAAGGGGGAAATTCCATTCTTAGGAAAAGAAGTCAGCTATAACGATGAACTATTATATCAGAACATAGCTAAACGATGGGGTAATGAAAGAAAAGGTTCTATCGGAATACGTACATATCTCTCTGATTTCTTAGCAATAAAAAAAGTAGAAGTAATTCCTCACTCTTTTCAGACTTATAAATCCAAACTCCGCATATTTTGTGAATGGGTGGAGCAAATTGGTTTGGATAAACAAAACATTTGTTTTTTCGAACAGAATTCAATATGCGAATTTCTATGCTATATTGTAGAAAAGCATGATGTAAGCCAGAGAACAGTGAAAAAGTACACTCAAATATTACATGGTTTCTTTGATTATTTACTAAAGGTAAAAAGGATTATAGATACTAATCCGGTACATGACATACCTAACATGGGGAGCATTAAAGATGAAGCAGCCAAACCAATTCCTGACCGGGAGCGTCAGTTACTATCAAAGCACATAAAGGAACATGATCCTCAATTATGGTTAGTGTGTCAAATGGAATATTATTGTGCCATCCGTCCAAATGAGTGCAGACAACTACAAATTGGAGACATAGACTTTGACAATCACATTATAACAGTCCCCAAAGATATCAGTAAGAATCGACAGACCGAATCGGTAAACATTCCACGCCAATTATATGACTATATATATAATATCTTGAACCTCGATACACATCCCAAGGATTTTTATATATTCTCTCATAATGGTGTACCTGGCAAAACAATGTTGGGAAAGAATAATTTTAGATTTAGGTTTGATAAAATTCGTGATCGACTCAATATTTCAAATCAATACAAATTATACAGTTTCAAACATACAGGAGGGGTAAAACTTGTAAATGAAGGTATTGATACTTGGGAACTACAACGGCACTTTCGTCATAAATCTATTGATACTACAGAACGATACATTAGAAGAAACTTCGCTGTAAAAAGCGATAAAATAAGAAATGATTTTCCCGATATCTAACGTACAACCTACAACCTAAAAGAGGCAACGAACGCTGCCTCTTTTAGATTATTTGTTTCGGCTATACACTCCTACTACTACAATTATCAGAGCTATAACGATATATACTTTATCTTTATGTAGTTCCCACCATGATAACTCTACAACAGTTTCTTTCTGATTCAACATAGCATCTACTTTATAACTCAATGAATCCAATCTATTAGAGAACTGTTGCAAAGTAATAGATAATGTTTCATCAACTTCTGTTCGTTCCTGATCCTGTTTATATGCAGTAGTAGTACTTTCTTTGACCGGATGTTGTTTCCCTGTTGAATCAGGAGCAGACAAGTAAACTGTTTTATTCTCAATCTTCAAATCACTCAATTTATCAGTAGTAACCTTCGTCTGCTTACTTACATCAACTCGTAGCGATTCAATTAAGTTTCGCAAAAACAAAAAATCCCCTGAATAGTCTATCTGCTTTTGAGTTTCCATATTGCGAGAAGCCTTGCAGGACGTGAACCATATTGTTGACGTCAGCAATATGGTTATATAAATCAGAGCTTTCATGGCCGGATCACTGTATTACGCAAAAAGTTGGAGAACTCGAAACGTACATCAAAACAGGGGCACGCCTTGATATATTCCGCTGGTTCCACTTCCCCGCTACCGTCCAGATCGGGCGAAGTATCACGGTGTCCGAGAACCTCGATAATAGGATACTCTTTACAGAGCTTCGCGACTAATTCACGTAATGCTGCCTTTTGAGCTGAAGTACGAGTATCAGCAGGTTTTCCGGACGCATCCAGTCCGCCAATATAACACACACCAACAGAATGTTTATTATACGAAGATTCCGAAAAACCTTTGGTGTTACAATGTGCGCCGTCAATGGAAAGCGGTCGTCCATTTTCTACCATTCCGTCCAAGTCAATGACGAAGTTATAACCAATCTGATTGAATCCCCGAACCCGGTGCATCCGATCAAGGTCTTTAGCTCGTAAATCCTGTCCGACTTTTGTAGCCGAACAATGAATAATAATAGCATCAATAGTTTTCATTTCTTTTCCTCCTTATCTTTAATTATTGTAACTCTACGCGGTGGAATACGACGGCTGCATTCACTATCAGGACGGTCACAACGGTTATGCTCTGCATCCTTCAATTGCAGCTCTAACTCATGACATTTATGTATCCAAGTTAATTTGTCATTCTGCTCATTACGTAATTCAACATAGAGAGCATCTATTTTTGTATCACGTTGAGCAATACGATCCTCCAGCCAATCCACCTGTTTACGTTCATTTTCATCTTCCATAGAGTCAGCAGAAGCATCCTCCTTTCGAGCATTTGTTTTACGATTTACCCAAAAGGTTACAAGCCATGTGATTGTTGAAGTACCACCTATTGCTCCCAGTATTGCTATCCAGTTTTCCATAATGTTTATTCACCAAGATTTTATTTCAAATAAAAAGTTTCCATCTACTATTTGAGAACAATCAGAAGTAACTATATATATTCCTGCAGAGTTTCCCATATTCCATCGCCATAACGTAGCCTTAATACCAACTGCCTGTTGTATCTCGCTGGCTTCATCTTCTATGTCAATTCCAGTAAGCATAACATAACAATTTGTCGGATTTACTCCCTCAAGAACCCATTTACTAGGAAGAGTAATAGAGTATCTCCCTGTGCCCATTTTATAAAAAGCAGGTGCAGCCCCATCATACGAAGAACACTTCAGTGAACCATTAGAGTTATAATAACGCCCAATACATATAATACTTGGTAAAATCCCCCATCTTCCTTGTCGCTTACTCATTAGATTAGTTTCATTAAACTTTATTCCATATAAAGGATTACATAGTATTGCTTCAATTTTACCATTTTTATTATTTTGAAATGAAAATAGATTTTCAGAAGAAGTACCAAGAGTTAAACCATTAGCATAATATTTAGAGACATAATTAGAATAAACTGTTCTAGCTGTAAAATTCACAAGTTGGAGCAATACATTAGTATCTTTTAGCCAAGGCGTTATATAAATTTCATAGCTAATAAAAAGTTGGTGATATCCATCTTCCAAAGGAACCATTACAGTGTCATCTTTAAAATCAATATATGTTCCATTTTGGGATGAACCTATCTCTAATAAATAACTGGTACTTATTAATTCGGTTTTAGCACTATCTCTATATGAATTGAGCCCTACCTTAATTCTACCAAATGAATAAACAGGATACCCAGACGTGGTATTAACAACAATATTCTGGAAAATCTGAACCTTACCCATATATAGCAAAGATACATTTCCCTGTGTTTCAAACAAGTCAGAAAGTAACACTTCTACAGTTTCTTCTGTATACCTATTATTGGAAGCAGAAATATATTGTTTGTAATTAGGGATAGTTGAAGTTAAGTTTATTGTTGGGGCTTTTACATTAAATAGGCTGTCCATCTGCATATATTCATTTCCATCAAAAACTCCTGCAATAGTTCCATCTGCCTTAAACATTTTTATATCTGAAGTTTCAGGAGCAATTTCAATACGTTTGCCATTTTCAGCACCCGTTATCACTTTCCCCCTAAAAATAGCTTCTCCTGTCTCTGCATCAATTCCAAAAGTTATTTTTCCATTTTTGATTCCGAATAATCCAGTTTTATAGCCCCCATTCATATTCACAACTCCACGACCTAAAGCTATACCTGTTAGCATTGGTTGATCTGATGTCCCAGTATTGGTACCTGCGAACATTTTAGGTGAAATGATATGTTCACTACCGATCTGTGTTTTATTATTGTCCCAATCTTCTATCCAGGGAAGAAGATTGGCATCTTGTCCGGGCTTTCCATCTGTCCCTTTTGCTCTTATAGGGCCGCCCCACTCTCCAGAATCTACGCTTTCTGCCACCTTTTGAGAAATCCAAGCAACGGATGAGGTTGAATTTGTATGCCATCCATTCTTAGTTCCATCACCTGTAGGGCGTTCAGGTTCCTTTTCACTATCATGATACGTTATATAAACACTATTCCCATCACTTCCTTTATCTCCATCGACTACCATTAATACCCACTCTGTACCACTATAAATATATACTATACCAGTATTAGTATCACGATAAGCCCAATTTTCTTCCGGATTAGCAGGTGGACTAACTAGTTCTCCTTTCCAGTTAATACTTAAACCATCATTACCAGGCTTACCTTTCAGATTTTCCTTAGATTCATCATCAAGGTTATTCCATCTTAAGGTTACACCTGAGCCAAGAGTTACTTTGTTTGTGGCAGGACTATACACAATGTTTCCCTTTCCAAGATTGACTGAACCATCAGGAGACAACTCATAAATAACAGCACCTTTATCATCCACCGCTTTTACCATACCGTTGACACTGTAGAACCCTTTCAATCCATTGCCACCCGGAATATTACCTCCCATACGGACCTTTACCTTACCATCCCAGTTCTTAGAATCAAGATCAAACATCACGTCAATGGCTGGTTGTCCTGTTTCGTCGGCATGCATATAAATTGCAGACTGGCGTGCTTTATTCTGTGAATTACCGAACTGTACCAGTTCATCACCTGCAGCGGGAACATTAAGAACATTACCGGATTCATCTTTATCAAATTCTGATAAAGACACGTGCAAGTTTTTTGTCTCTACATCAACCGATGATACTTCGACATGATAAAGTTTTGTCTTATCACCTACGAATGTCTGACAGCGTATGAAGTCATGTGCAACAATACTCACATCTTCATCTTCCAACTCGATAAGGTATTCTGTACCATCATCAGAGATTCGGACTGATTTTACTTTCCCGTGTCCCTGTGTGATGGCTTGCGCACCAATTATCGCTCTAACTTTGCTTATCAACATTTCAAAGACAAGCATAGTCTCACGAACTACGATTGTATCAATCTCAAATTTCCATTTACCTTTGACGTATTCCCATATCTTCCAACCGTGCCCGGCAAATCCGGACACGAAATCTTCTGCGTACTCTTTAACACCATTCGCCAGTTTCCGCCCAGTCTCATATACAGAACAGAGGAAGCCATAAAACTTACCGTTACTTAATATTGCCATATCCTTGTTTTTAAGAGATCTTTTCTATCTTTATTGCATTAAAGCCTATACGTTTACTTTTTTCAGCCCACATCATAATTGCTAGTTTCCCATCATCAACCACAATATTATCAAATTCCATCCAGGTCTTATTATTCGTAAGAGAAAGAGAAGGAAGAGTTTGCTCAACCTTATTGATTTTAATGTGACCAGTAGAGGTATGGTCAGACTGTGTTGTTGATGACAGAATACTTACCTTGTACGTCCCATTAGGGACTTTCCAACCAATTATAGGATATATAATACCATTATACTTATTGGAGTATTGATACGATAAAGGGATAGAAAACATAGATGAAAGGTCTGGATTGAAAGAGCTCGCTCCAAGCCACTTATCCAATGTAGCCACATCATAATACGATATCTTTTCACTGTCGTACATGCGACACCATCCAGATAATTCGTTTCCGGTAACTGCACTATAGATAGGTTCTCCACCAGCCGGAAAACCGTTAGTATTATTTGCATTTGCAATTGTTATGTATACATTGGCTGTCTCATCAAATAGAAATGCTTGTTTGTATTCTGCCCAAGCATATTCCGAAATAATAGCAACATCTTTTGATGATTCCGAACTGCTAATATTAACAGCTTGTATGGTAGTTATACTGCTATTATATATAGATGTTGCTGATATATTCGCTGTACCATTTCCAACAATGTGTAACATACCGAAACTGTCAATAGTAGCAACACTCTTATCATCACTATCCCATGTTATGCCAGTTTGAGTTGTGTTGGCAGGTGTATAGGAGACTGATAGTTGACAGGAGTCCCCTACTTTTAAGTTATTGGTAAGTCCCATTATATTAAGCCCTGTCAATGCTATTTCGGTTGATTGTTCCTCATAAGTAATCACACTACTACGCACAACACTTTCAGATTCTGCATTTTTCATTTTCAAATAAATAGTCTTTTCACCATAACCGGAAGACAATGTATATTGTATATTACCACCGGAATAGGAAACCAAAGACGCCCCACTTAAATCGCTACTTTCTCCAATCTTATAATGCGTGGGAGCACCTGTATAAGATGGAGTTATGGTTACATTCTGTGATATAGTTGTACTACTACCACTATTTATTGAGATTGAGTTCAAAGTTACTGCATCGGGACTAACATTCAGTCGGTCAAGATATGATTGTCTTAGTACTTCTTTCAGTTGTGCAACAATGTACAATGCGTCATTCTCCCATACTTTCTGACGGGTAGATTCATATTTAGAGGTAAATTCCTCCGCTAGTTCTAATAGTTTCGCATCTGCATTTACATTCAACATTAACTTCCCATCTTTTACGACATAAGAAAGCCCTGTTATCTTGTCATTAGCAACAACACCGCCGACCTGTGTTATTCCATCCAGTAACAGGGTGAAATCCGGATAGTAGAAATACTGACCTTTAGGCAAATAGATACTTAAGTGTAAAGTACTTCCGTTTAATGATTTCCGTACGATGGCGTTTTTCCTAATATTATCATATTCGTAGTATTC